>NZ_JAKTNS010000020.1:0-41859 GCF_022760915.1 Thermus thalpophilus
GGTCGTACACCTGTAGGTTGGGTGTGGTTTCCATCCCAAAATCCTAAGGCCAAGGGAGAGGGGTGCGGAATGTCGGGTTCAGGGCTCCCCCTCGGGCGGCGAGACCAAGACCCAGATGCGTTTGAGGGGCAGCTCGGCTTGTAGGTCCTCGGGAAGCTTCTCGTAAAAGCGGAGGATCTCCCGTAAGAGATCGTCCGAGTTCCAAAGGCGGATCTCAAAGAAAAGTCGGGCCTTCTCCTTGTCCACCGACTGCTTGAACCCTCCCCACGAGACGAAAAGGCCGTGGTCGGCCTGGTAGTTCTTCATAGCCCCTTGGAGCTCCCGCACCGTTTTGATGTCCACAGGGCTATCCGTGGACTTGACCTGTACCGCAATCCGGGGCCGGTCAAACCCCAGCTCCCCGGAGCCCGCCAGGATGTCCACCCCTCCATCCGGCCCCTCGGGCGAAATCCATACCTTGTACCCCTGAACGGAAAGCACCGCGGCCACGAGCTCCGTGAGGCGATGCCCTTTAAAACGCCTGGAGAGGAAGCTCCGGATTTGGTCCAGGGCCACCGCCTCGAGGTCCATTGCCTCTCCACCCCCCTCTGGGATCTCAAGGGGAGATGCGCTCGGCAGGGAAGGCTGTCCTTCCAGATAGGTCCGGAAACGCTCCTCGGCGTTGTTGCGTTGAATCCGGCAAACCGTCATGAAGGCACCCAAGGAATAGAGGAGGTCCTGGTCTATGCGGGTGCGGGGGATTTCCTTGATCCACTCCACGGGCCGCGTGTGGCGACAAGGCGGGGGAAGCTCCCGCCGATACTGGTACGGGCCCTTCACGCGGCCCAGCACCACCAGGGGTCGTTGCTTAAGGGGCAACGCCACCAAGTCTCCCGGCTGCATCTCCCGCAAGAAAGGCCAGATCTGGCCCAGCCAGTTAAGGAGGGTGTTCTTCCCCTTATCGGGGTAAGCCTCTTCCAGCTCGGCCAAAAGGGCTTCGCGGCTCGGGACGCCCGAAAGATCTCCCAACCTTTCCCAGCCCACGACCGCCACGCCCTCTTTCAGAACGAGATCCTCATATTCTCCTCTTTTCCCAGCGCGCACCAGCCAAAGGGCCATCACGCACCCCTTTCCCCGTCTCCAGAACGGCGCGGCCGCCGGGGCCCAGTCAGGACAGGCATGGAGGGCAGAATCCCTTCTGAGCCGTTGGGTACGGGTCCCATCCGCCCACCCCAGCCTGGAAGGAAGCCCTTGCCCAGAGCCCTATTCGCCCAAGAGCGCCCAGAGTTCCCTTAGCTTCTCCTCCACCTGGCGGCGCTTATGGCGGGGGAGGGCCTCGAGGTCCAGACGCTTGAGCCTCTCCGCCACCTCGTGGTGCCAGGGCTTGGGGACCGCTTCCCGCTTGAGAAGCTCCCGCACCCTGGCCTTGAGCTCCCTCAGGGAAAGCCCCGCCTGGGCTTCCTCCAAGAGGGCCTTCCGGGCGGCCTCCTCCTTCACCTTCTTGAGCTCCAGGGCGGCGGTGTAGGGGATGGCGCCCCCTTCCAGGGCCTCCTTCAGGTCCTCGGGGAGGGTGAGGAGGGGGAGGCGAGCCTGCACGAAGGACTCCCAGGACATACGCCCGAGGAGGCGGAAGACCTCCTCCACCTTCTGGGCCTCGGGGCTACCCAAAACGTTTTGGGTAGCCTTACCCCCCTTCTCGTTCCGCATCCGGTGGAGGAGGCTCGCCACCTCTTCCCTGCCCTTCCCGAGCTCCAGGGCGAGGAGGTCCAGGACCCCCACCGTTTCCTCGTAGGGGTTCAGGTCCTCCCGCTGCAGGTTCTCCATGAGGGCGATGGCCTGGGCCGCCCGCTCGTCCACCTCCAGGACCACCACCGGGACCTCCGCGAGGCCCGCCAGCTGGGCCGCCCGGTAGCGCCTTTCCCCGGCGACGATCTCGTACTTCCCGTCCCCCCTTGGGCGCACCAGGAGGGGCTCCAGGACCCCGTGGGCCCGGATGGACTCCGCCAGGGCCCTCAGGGATGCCTCCTCAAAGCGACGGCGGGGCTGGGGGCGGGGAACGAGCTCGCCTAAAAGCGCCGTGGAGGAAGCCGGGCGCTTCGCCTCCTCCACCAGTCCCTTTAGGTAAGCGCGGATGGCGCTCACGCCACCACCTCCTCGTAGCGGAAGACCTCTTTGAGCAGGAAGTCGGCCAGTTTGGCGATCTCCTCCGCCGCCTCCCTGTCCCCCGTGAGCTGGATGGGCACCTGCTCCTCCGTGGCCCGGCGGTGCGGCCCCGGGCGGTAGGCGATGCGGGGGGCCACGGGGGCGATCTCCTCAAGCTCCTTGATGGTGTCCAACACCCGGTTGTCCCCGGCGGTGCGGGCGTCGTACTTGGTGGGGACGAAGGCCCGGATGATGTGCGGCCTCCCGGCCACCCGCTCGGGGTCCACCTTACGCAAGGCCTCCCGGTACTCCTTGGCCACCCCGATCACCGCCTTCAGGGCCTGCACCCCCTTGGCGCCCGTTTCCACGGGCACGATGAGCCCGTCCCCGGCCAAGGCGGCCATCACCGCCAAGGAGCCCAGGGAGGGCAGGGAGTCCACGAAGACCAGGTCATAGCCCGTGAGCTTCTCCAAGGCGGTGCGCAGGGCCAAGGCCCCCAAGGGCTTGCGGTCTAGCTCCAGCTCCCCCACCGCCAGGTCCACGGAGGCGGGCACCAGGTGGAGGTTCCGCCCCACCTCCCGGGGCCGGGGCAGAACGTCTTGCCGGATGACCCTCAGGAGGGTTTCCCCGTCCTCCACGGTGCTCGGGTCCACGCCGAGCCAGGCGGTGAGGTTGGCCTGGGGGTCGGCGTCCACCAAGAGGACCCGGTAGCCCCTCGAGGCCAGCTCAAACCCCAAGTCCCGGGCCAAGGAGGTCTTCCCCGCCCCCCCGGCGTGGGTGAAGAGGGTGTAGACCTGCCTGCCCCGCTCGGGGCCGTCAATCTCCTCGGGGATGTACCAGTAGTGGCCGAGGCGCACCGCCTCCACCCGGCCCTCCCGGATCCACTTTCGGGCCAAGCTTTCCGAGATCCCCTGCATGCGGGCCCACTCCGTGAGGGGCACCAGCCGCTCCCTTTTCATGGCGGAAGCCTACCAAGGAAGTGCGCCCTGGCGCAAGAGCTCCGTGTCGGCTCCCGTACCTACCGGACGGCGAAGCGGGCCGCCCAGACTATGGCGCAGGCTCCCGCCGCGGCGACCAACACCCGCCCCCAGCCCAAGGCGAAGCCCCAGGGGGCGATGGCGGCCCCCCGGTCGTAGGGGTAGCGGCCCTTGCTGAGGAGACGGGCCAGGGGCCCAAGCCGGTAAGGGCCCTTTGCGAGGGCCCGGGGAGCCTCCGGCCCCAAGGCCCCCTGCACCGGGGGCGGGGCTTGGGCCGCACCCAAGACCAGGCCAGCCCCAGGAGGGCCGGGGCCAGAAGGAGCCTACCCATCCCCCTCCCGCAGGGCGAACACCTTGGCCCGCCCGTAGCCCAAGGCGGTCTTGGCCCCCACCCCGGCGAAGAAGGCGAAGCGCCCCAGGGCCCAAAGCCAGACCAGCTCCTCCTCCTTTGCCTTGGGCAGGTGGTAGACCACCCGGCCCACGAAGCCCACGGCGTCCACCTCCGTTTCCGCCTTCAGGGTGCGCCCCTCCAGCCAGCGCACCGTGGTCCGCTCCAAAAGGGCTTCCCGCACCCCATCCGGTGCCTGGAGAGGCCCGAAGGCCTCGAGGCGCCGAAGAAGGCTCTCCACGACCAGTTTGGGCTCGGGCATGGGGTAGTGCACCCCCTTGCGGCGGAAGAAGGTGGGGCTGTGGAAGCGCAGGGGAAGGTCGGGCCCCAAGGGGTTTTGGAAGAGGCGGGGGTAAGTGGTGACCCCCGCCCAGGGGTGGCCCTCCTGAAGCACCGCCCGCACGTGAAAGGGTTTGCCCAACCGCACCGCTTCCCCCTCCAGGGCGAAGAGCCTGGGGGAAAGCCTGGCGTAGAGCTCCTCCTTGAGGAAGCTCACCCTGGCCCAGTACGCCCCCTCCTTGCCGCCGAAACCCAGGGCGAAGGGGTTTTCCCCCTGCTCGTGGACCTCGGGGGCCACCTCCCGCACGAGGCCGTAGAAGAATCCCCGAAGCCCCACGGGCTCGGGCGGGCCCTCCCCTCGCAACACCAAGACCACGGAGGCCAGCACCACGGGGGGATTTTACCCGCCTGTGCATCCTTCACGCGGCCAAGGCCGAAGAAGGGGTAATCTGTGCGCATCACAGACGGGCTTTCCGTGGCCCTGGCGGCCCTTCTCCACGATGTGGGCAAACTCCTCTCCCGCGCCCGCTGGAACGAGCGGGACGAGGAGATGCCCGACCGCACCCACACCGCCTACACCGCCCGCTTCATCCTGTCCCAGGCGCCCCTCTTCCAACGAGCCGGCCTGGACCCCGAGTGGCTGGCCCGCACCGCAAGCCGCCACCACGAGGGCTGGCACAACCGCCCCCAGTACCAGCCCGACACCCCCGAGGCCTGGTGCGTGGCCCTGGCGGACACCCACGCCTCCCAGGAGCGGGAAGGGGAGGGGGGAGGAAGCCCCCCGGAGGTGCCCCTCCAGCCCATCTTCGCCCGGCTCCGCCTTCAGGGGCGGGAAGGGGAGGGTGGGGTGGGCCTGAGCCCGGTGCACGCCCTGGGGGAGGGCCTGGTGCCGGGGGCGCCCTACCCGGAGACCCAGCCCAACGTGCGCAAAGAAGTTTACGCCCGCCTCCTGGAGCGCCTGGAGGGGCGGCTCGCCGCCTTCCACCCCCAAAACCCGCAGGGCCTCCTCATGGGCCTCCTTTCGGCCTTCCAGGAAACCCTCTCCCTGGTCCCCGCCGACACGCAAAGCGAGCCCGATGTTTCCCTCTACGATCACCTCCGCCTGACCGCCGCCATCGCCCACGCCCTCTGGCGCTATCACGGGGAGGCGCCTTCCGTGGAGGCCCTTCGGCAAGACGGGGAGAAGTTTCTCCTGGTGGTGGGGGACATGGGCGGGATCCAAGGCCACATCTACCGCATCGCCGGGGCGGAAACCGGGGTGGGGGGGATCGCCAAGCGCCTCCGGGCGCGGAGCCTCGAGGTGAGCCTGGCCTCCGAGGCCATGGCCTTGGGGATCCTGCGGGCGGTGGGCCTCACACCCCTAAACCGCATCCTGGGGGCGGGGGGAAAGTTCTACCTGCTGCTACCCAACACCGAGAACGCCCTGGAGGCCCTGAAGGAGGCCCAAGCCGCCTGGGGCTCCTGGGCCTTGGAGAACGGGGCAAGCCTCCTGCCCCACCTGGCCTGGGTGGCCTTCAGGGGAGAGGACTTCCGCCGCTTCCCCGACGTGCTGCAACGGGCTCACCAGGCCCTGGCCCTGGCCAAGCTGAGGCCCCTACCCTTCCTCCAGGCCACGGGGGAAGGCGTGCGGGAGGCCCTCCGCCCCTGCGCCGCCTGCGGCCTGCGCCCCGCCCAGAAGGACGAACCCGGAAGCCTCTGCCTGGGCTGCGAGCTGGAGCGGGAGGTGGGGGGGCTTCTGCCGAGGAGCGACCGGGTGGGCTTCTTCGCCGAGGAGGCCCCGAGGCCCTACCTGCGCTTTCCCTCCTTCCGGGTGGCCTTGGGGCAGGGGGGGTTTCCCAAAGCGCCCTTCCACACCTACCGGGCCCAGGCCGACTTCGCCCCCGACGGCGCCTCCTTTGAGGTGAAGCCCCTTTTGGGCCACCTGCCCACGGTGGCCCAAGCCCTCAAGGCCAAGGGGGTTTCCCCGGAGGAGTACCTGGCGTGGGCGCAGGAGGAGGGGCTTTGGGAGGCGGAGGAGGGCTTGGCCTTGGATCGGCCCCTCACCTTCTCCGAGCTCGCCCACCTCTCCCAGGGGGCTTCCTACCTGGGGGGCCTCCTCCTGGACGCCGACCGCATGGGGGAGGCCTTCGCCACGGGGTTTAGGGGAGAGGAGCGGGACCTGGCCACCCCGAGCCGCATCGCCGCCCTATCCCGGGCCCTGGAGTGGTTTTTCAGCGTGGAGGTCTTGGAGCTCATGCGAAACCCCTCCCGCTACCAAAAGCGCCTGGGGTGGGATGACCTCGAGGCCCGCCGTAAGGGAGCGCGCTACCCCCTCCTCTACAGCGTCTACTCGGGCGGGGACGACCTCTTCCTCCTGGGGCCCTGGGACGCCCTCCTGGATTTCGCCCTGGACCTAGCGGAGCTTTACCGCCAGTACACCCGGCATCCCGCCCTCACCCTTTCCGGGGCCTTCCTCCTCTTCGCCCCCAAGTCCCCGGTGCCCCAGATGGCCCAGGCCCTGCAGGAGGCGGAGAAAAAGGCCAAGGGCGCGGGGCGGGGGAGGCTTTACCTCTTCGGCCAGGCGGTGCCGTGGGGGGAGCTAAAGGGGCTTCGCCCCTGGCAGGAGGGCCTGAGGCGGGACCTCGAGGCGGACCGGGTGAGCAAGGCCCAGGTCTACCGTTGGCTCTCCCTGTGGCGGCGCTTCGCGGCGGCGGAGGACGAGGGGGCGCGCATGGGGTACAAGCCCCTCCTGGCCTACGCCCTCAGGCGCCTGCGGGAGAGGGACGAGGCGGCTTGGAAGAGGTACCTCACGCTTCTAGACCATCAGGACCCGGCCTGGCTGCACCTGCCCGTCTGGGTCCAGTGGGCGCTATACCAGGAAAGGAGGAGCTAAATGGCCACCCTAGAGTTTTACCGCGATAAGGAGAAAGGACTCTTGGACCCCGTTCTTTTTGAGCGGGCCCGCCAGGTGGCGGAAGACTTGGTTCGGGAAGGCAAGGTCAAGTCCAGCCAGTTCCGCAACTACTTCGCCGAGCTTCGCGCCCTGGAAAACCGCTTCCAAAAGGAGCGCAAGGCGGACGAGGACCTGGCCTTCGCCCGGCTCGTGCCGGAGCTGGAGCTTTTGAAGGCCAAACTGGCCTACAACACGCGCGCGCAAGGCCCCTTACGGGGAGCCGGGAAGTTCGTGGCCTTCCTCAACGAGGCCTTAGACGCGGGCAAAAGAAGCCCCAAGGACTTTGAGGCCATGATGAAGTACGTGGAGGCGGTGCTGGCCTATTTCTACGCTTTAGGCAAGTGAGGAGGCGTGGGATGAAGCTCAGGAAGATCTTCCGTATCCAAGCCATTCTCCTGGCCAAGACCGGGCTCAGGATCGGCATGAGCCGCGACCAGATGGCCATCGGCGACCTGGACAACCCCGTGATCCGCAACCCGCTCACGGACGAGCCCTACATCCCGGGCTCCAGCCTCAAGGGGAAGCTCCGCTACCTCCTGGAGTGGAGCCTTGGCGGGGACTATATCCAGCCCACCAACAAGCACGTCTACGCCTCCCCGGACCCCGAGGACCCCGTGGCCCGCATCTTCGGCCTGGCCCCGGAAAACGATGGCGCCTCCCTCGAGGCGGCCAGAAAGCGGGGTCCCACGCGACTCCTGGTGCGGGACGCCTACCTCACCCCCGATTCCAAGGAGGAGCTGGAGCGCACCATCGCCCGGGGCGGCTACCTCACGGAGATCAAGCAGGAGGTCTTCATCCCCCGCCTGGGCGGCAACGCCAACCCCCGCACCACGGAGCGGGTGCCCGCCGGGGCGCGGTTTCACGTGGAAATGGTCTACCGCATTCTGGACGAGCAGGACGAGGAGAACTTCCGCCGCTACGTCCTCCGCGCCCTGGAGCTCTTGGAGCTGGACGGCCTGGGCGGCCACATCAGCCGGGGCTACGGCCAGGTCTACTTCCTGCATCCCGAGAAGCCCCTGGAGGCCCAGGAGGGTCTACCCCTCTCGGAGCGGCTCAAGATCGCCGAGGTCAACCTGGCGGGGTAGCATGCGGGTCAAGGCCTACTACCTCCGCTTCAGGGGGCCGGTGCGGAGCCTGCCCCGGGCCTCCACCCTCCTCGGGCACCTCCTTTGGTGGTACCGCTACACCCACGGCCGGGAGGCCCTGGAGGCGCTTTTGGAGCGGCTTCCCGGCATGGGCTTCCGCCTCTCCAGCGCCTTCCCCGAGGGCTTCCTGCCCCGGCCCAAGCTCCCCCCGCTCCAGGTGGAGGAGACGGGCTTGCGCAAAAGGCTCAAGGCCCTGGCCTTCCTCAGCTTTGACACCTTCCGCAAGGTGGCGGAAAGGGGAGAGGAGGCCCTCCTGGGAGCCCCGGAGGTGGAGGGCCTCGAGCCAAGGATGGGCCGCCCCTTGCGCCGCCTGCGGGTGGGGATAGACCGCCTCTCCGGCACCGCCCGGGCGGGCGTCCTCTTCGCCCAAGACCTCTTCGTCCCTGAGGGGCGCTTTGCCGTCTACGCCCTAGGCGAGCCCCCCTTTGACCTCCTGGAGGGGCTCCGCTTCGTGGGGGAGATGGGCTACGGGGGCCTAGCCAGCGTGGGGGCGGGGTGCTTCCGGGTGGAGGGGGAGGAGGCGCTGGAGCTTCCCGAGGCGCAAAACCCCAACGCCTACGCCACCCTGGCCCCCGGGCCCCTGGAAGGGGCCCTCTACTCCGAGCTGGAGCCCTACTGGGGGCGGCTCGGCGGCGGCTACGTGGGGGCCAAGCCCTTCAAGCGGCCCCACCTGCGGGCCAAGGAGGGAAGCATCTACCAAGAAAGCGCCCTTCGCCTCCTGGACGTGACTCCCTCCGAGCCCCCGGAGGAGGGGGTGCGGGTGTACGAGGTGCTGCAGGTGTTCCCCTTGGGGGTGCGGGTATGAGCTTCCTGGAGAGCTACGCCCTGGAGCTAGAGCTTCTCTCCCCGGTCCACGTGGGCACCGGGGAAAACTACCCCGCCTACGCCTATATCCCCGACTTCGCCAAGCGGCAGGTCTACTTTTTGGACACCTCCGCCCTCCTCCTTGCCCTTTCCCCCGGGCGCCGGGAGGCCTTCTTGCGCAGGGTGGCGGAGGGCCCCAAGGGAGCCCAGGAGGTGTTGCGGAGCCTCTTCGCCGAGGGGCAGGTGCCCAAGGAGGCCATCCTGCGCACCCTTCCCGCCAGCAAGGCGTTTTTGGACAGCATACTGCAGGCCACGGAGGAAGCGGCCTTGGAGTTCCGCCCCTTGCCCTCTAGCCCCTTGGGCCCCTACCTCCCTGGCTCCAGCGTGAAGGGGGCGCTCCGCACCGCCTGGCTCTACTGGCGCCTGGTGCAGAGGGGGGAGGTGGTGGAGTGGCGGGGGGGAGGCTGGGCGTGGCGCAAGCCCACGCCAAAGGACAAAGACGCCCTCATCCAGCCCCCCCAGAAGCCCGATCGCTCCCACAACCAAACCTTTGAAGGCGCGGTCTTGGGCTACCTCGCCTCCAAGAACGGCCGCCCCGATCTGAATCTCTACCAAGACCCCTTCCGCGCCGTGCGCCTCACGGACTCGAGCCCGGGGGAAGGCTTCCTCAACCGCATCGGGGTCTTCCACCCCAAAGGCGCCATGGACCGGACCGTTATCCTGGCGGAAACCTTCCGCAAGGGAAGCCGCTTCCGCTTCCTCTTCCGCTACCAGGGGGGCCTCGCCCGGCACGGGGGCGTGGCGGGGCCGGTGCCCCCAAAGGAGCTCGTGCGGGCCCTTAGGGAGTACTACGGCAAGGTGGCCGAGTGGGAGCGGTCCTTCGCCGAGGACGAGGGGCTTGCGCGGGCCCTCGAGGTCTACCGGGAGCTTGAGGCTCGCCTGGCGCAGGACAAGGAGGCTTTCCCCCTCCGGGTGGGCTTCGGTTCGGGAAGGCTCACCCTCCGCCTCGCCCTCCTCCTGCCCGAGGACTACCCGGAGGCGCAGGAGCCCAAGACCCGCAAAACCGCAGGAGCGCAGAGCCCGAAGGATGGCTACCCCCTGGGGTGGGCCATCGGGCGCTTGGTTCCTTTAGGAAGTGGGCGGTGAAGCTCATCCTTGTCCTGGTCGGCAAGGGTAACAAGGGAAAAGTTCACTAAATCGTAGCTCACGCCGGTATGCGGCCCAACCCTACCCCCGCACATGGCCTGGAAGGTAACGTGCGGGGGGTTATGGGGTTGGCTCGAGGCGCTTATTTTTGTCGGGGCGAGCGTCGGGGGAAATAAGGGCAGAAGACCGAAGGCGGCCCCTCCCCGACCCCGCGCTACACCACGGCGAAGGCCTCGAGGCGGGTGGGGGCGCCGAGGCCCAGAATGCGCACCTCCCCTTCCACCGGGTAAAGGCGCAAGCTGTCTTCGGTAAGGTCAACAATCTTCTTCGCTCGCGCTAGAAGGTCCTTCAGCATCCTTTCGTCCAAATAGCACTCAAACACCGACAACTGCACCCGCTCCCCGTAGCTTTTCAAGAGGTTGGCCAACTTAACCGACGGCTATCGTCGGGTATGTCGTACGCAATCGCATAAAGGCGCTTGAGCATAGGTACATTTTAGGGGTCGCATGTATCTTCTCCACGTGAGGGAGGCGCCGCCGCTTTGGTTGCCGGGCCACCACGCCCGCGGGATGGATCGGCGGCCACCCGCCCCGGCCTCCCTGCCGCACCGTATCCCGGTCTTCCACGACCGCATCCACATGGACGGCACACGGGGTCGGGTGGCCACCTCCCTCACTCTACCAAAGGAGGCAAGGCATGGTCTTCGCAGGCATTGATGTCAGCAAGCCCCACCTGGACCTGGCCCTGGCTTCCCCCTCCGCCAAGCCCACCCGTCTCCGCTTCCCCAACACCGAGGAAGGCCGCCAAGCCCTCCTCTCCGCCCTCGCCCACCACCGCCCCGCCTGGGTCGCCCTGGAGCCCAGCAGCGTCTACCACCTCCCCCTCCTCCACCTCCTGGTGCAAAAGGGCTTCCCAGTGGCCCTGGTCAACCCCTACCACCTCGCCGCCTTCCGCAAGGCCATGGGGGAGCGCAACAAGACCGACCGCCAAGACGCCTTCCTCCTGGCCCGCTATGCCCTGGTTTACCAGGAGGAACTCCGAGCCTACACCCCTCCCCCCCAGGCCCTCCAGGAGCTCAAGGCCCTGGTGGGGTACCAAGAGGACCTGGCCGCCCGGGAGCGGGCCATCCTGAACCCGCTGGAGGCGGCGGAGTGGGCGGGGAGCGAAGGGGTTATGGCCCTCCTCCAGAGGGAGCTGGCCTTGGTGCGGGAGCTCCTTGAGGAGGTGGAGGGAAGGATCCGGGGACTCCTGGAAACCATCCCTGAGTCCCGGGTCCTCATGGCCCTTCCTGGGGTGGGGCCCCAGGTGGCGGCGGCGGTGCTGGCCTTCCTCCCGCCCCACCTCTGGGGCCGGGCCAAGGCCGCGGCCTCCTACGCCGGCCTCATCCCGGAGCGGGAGGTGTCGGGGAAGGCGGTGGAGCGGAGCCGGCTTTCCAAGAAGGGGCCGCCCCTTTTGCGAAGGAAGCTGTACATGGCTGCTTTGGTGGCGGTGCGGCATGACCCGGAGATGCGGGCTTTTTACCACCGCTTGCTTTCCCGGGGGAAGCGGAAGAAGCAGGCCCTTTTGGCCGTGGCCCACAAGCTTTTGCGGCGGATGATGGGACGGCTCAAAGCCTACCACGCCAGTCAGCTGGACCAGGTGGCTTGACAAGGAAGACCGTATCAATCCCCCAGGAATACTAGGACTGGTAAGGAAAAGCTAATCCTGAAGTCGCAATCCCCTTACGGGGAAGCATCTCGTGCAACCTACAAGGCCATTGACTGGGCCTTGAAGCAGTTTGTTTAGTCGCAATCCCCTTACGGGGAAGCATCTCGTGCAACGCCCCGGGGTAGACCTTCCCCGCGGCACGCTCGCCGAAGCGCGCGTCGCAATCCCCTTACGGGGAAGCATCTCGTGCAACCAGAGGGTTGACGAGCGGTTCGCCGAGTTCTTGAGGGACATGTCGCAATCCCCTTACGGGGAAGCATCTCGTGCAACTCCATCCAGCAGATACTGGGGCGCATGGAGAGTACGGCCCAGGTCGCAATCCCCTTACGGGGAAGCATCTCGTGCAACTGTACCCCTCTCATAATCCCGTCCTGGACATCGCTCTTAGAGGGGGGGTTTGTGAGAAAGATGAAGTTTGGAATATACATAGGCCGTATAAAGGCCTTTTTTGAGGGTTTAGCTCGTCCGCAAGCCACTTGCGAAAGGGGCGATGAGAAAGTGAAAGCGCATATTCGCCTTCCCCAAGGGCAAAACTGGCTTTCAAGATCCCCCGTCCGAGCTTCGGACAAGGCCATTATAGCAGATGAGCGCAACGATGCACTCAGTACATACTGGCGACAGAAAGAACCTTGCGGAGCTCACTGCACTATGAGAAAGTGTTAAGTGGACCTTCGCCCCGTAAAAATGCGAATATATGAAGCCGCTATCGTCTCTTCAAGTAATATGGGGTGTACGGTTCCCTCCCCAAAATCGCCGCCTTGAGACGGTGGGCTTGGAGCTCAATAAGCTCGTCATAGGGCTTGCGGAACCCCAAGGGGTGCGCCGCCATCTCCGAAAAGCGCTCCTCCAAAAGGGTAATCAGGACCCTCCGCCCCTCCTCGTTCAGGTACACGCCCCCATCCCGCACCTCGCCGTGGCTCGGGGTAAGCTTTCCGCGGCGGAAGCCGGAGAGCACGACCTGGTCCACCACGGGAACCCGGAACTCCTCCATGAGGTCCAGGGCTAAGGCTGGGTTGCGCCGCCCCTCGGCGTGAAGGTAGCCCACTTCGGGGTGGAGGCCCGCCAGGCGGAGCGCCACCTGCACCCGGCCAAGGAGCACGGCGTAGCCGTAGGAGAGGGCGGCGTTCACAGGGTCCTGTGGGGGCCTGCGGGTTCTGCCCCTGAGCCCATATGGGCCAAGGAGCCGCTCCAGCCCGGCGAAGTAGGCGCGGCTTCCTTGGCCTTCCGCGCCCCTCAGGACCTCCAAGGTGCCCGCCCGCTCCGCGAGCTCCAAGGCTTCCGCCACCTGCTTCGCCTCGGGCAGGGAGTGACGCTCCAGCACAGCCAGGGCCGAACGGAGCTTTCCCAGGACGAAGGCCCGGGCCAAGGGAAGAGGGCTCGCGGCGAACTGCGCCCAGAGATGCTCGGGGTTCATCTCCGAAAAGGCCCCCGCCACCCCGTGCAGAAAGCCCTCCAAGCTGAAGAAGAAGACGGGTACTCCTTGGCGCAGGAGGAAAACCAAGGCGGGGGTGGAAAGGCGAACGTTGCCCCACACCGCCACCTGCCGCACCTTGCGGGCCGGGAAGTCCATCACCCGCTCGCCTTCTTCCTCCAACACGAGCCTTCCCCGTCGCAGGCGCAAGGTGGATCCTTGCCGGGTCAAGTGAAGGACCATCAGAAGCGGGGCCAAGGGGCGAGCGGGGAAAGCCTGGGGTCCAAAGCGGTAAGGAAGTCCAGCACCCGCCGGTAGTCCTCCTCCTCCACAGGCCTCGTCCCGTGGGCCAAGATGCTCTCGTGCCGACGGCTCAGCAAGGCCTGGATGCGGTTCTTCTCCCCATAGAGCTTTTGCGCCAGGGTGTTCTTCTGCGCAAACGCCAGGTCCAGGTCAAAGGCCGCATCTAGAAGCTCCATAAGCCCCCGGGGCCTCAGCACCCGCTCCCGCAGGGACTCCGGGAAGCCCTCGGGCCAGGTCCTGGGGTCCTTCAGGACAAAACCCAGGCGCTCGTGCACATCCGCTTCCACCGCCAACTCCAAGGCCCGGTAAAGCCGGGCAAGGGCGTCGTCAAAGCGGCCAAGCTCCGCCCGGCGCTCGGCGTTGGCCAAAAGGTCTTGCAGGAGGGCGAAGGTGGGCTTGCCCGCCGCCTCCACGATGGCCCGGAGGTGGGGCAAAAGGTCTTCCAACCCCTTCAGCACCCGCACCTTGGCCCCGTGTCCCCAGGCTTCCGCCACCGCCAAAGCCACGGGGAGGCTGGGGGCGACGAGCGCAAGGGCCCTTTCGTGCCGGAAGCGGTCCCACTCCATCAGCCCTTCCACCACGCCCTTCATGGCCCGATAGAAGCGCTCCTCGGAAGGGGAGAGGGGCCTTTGTAGGAGGCCGTCCAGCTCGGAAAGGGCCACGCCCAGGTTCAGGGCGTTCCAGGCTCGCGTGAAGGCGGTCCACTCCTTCAGGCCCAGCCGGGCGGTGGGGTCTTCCAGAAGCCTGAGCCGCTCGGCCCCGCTTACCACCCGGCCCGTATCCGGGTCCCGCCGCTCCCCGCCCACGTAGCTGAACACCACCCCCCGCCCCGTGAGGGCCAGAACAAGGCCCGCCGCCATGGGCTTGGTGCCCCCGGTGAGGTCGGCCACGATGGCCGTGGCCTCCCACTCCAGGGCCTTCTTCAGGGCCCTGAGGGCGGTTTGGTAGCCCTCCAAAAGGCTTTCCGCATCTTCCAACAGGAGGGTGTAGTGGCGGAAGGAGCCGCCGTATTCCCTTACCAGCTCCGCCGCCACGGGGTGGCTTTCCTGGCTGGCCAGGAAGATGACCCCATCGGGGGCGTGCTGCGCCAGCGACTCCTCCAAGGGGGCGCGGGTGGTGCCCACGCTGAGGATGAGCACTTTCATGGGTTCATTATGTCCCCTCCGCAAAAACGCTGCCCGAGAAAAAAGGGGTAAAGGATCTCCGCCTCCTCGGGCTTGGGGGAGGTGGCCTCTAGGTCCAGGGCGACCCAGGAAAGAGCTTGCCGCATACCTGAACCCAAGCTTAGTGCCGCGCGGGCTTTCTGGCTGCCAACTATGAACCTTCCCGACTCCCCGAGTCTTCCGATACCCAAGTCTTTGGAGAAGTTCTTACCAGACGCGCGAAGACCAGGGCCATCGGCTTCTAGTCTGGACCATCTTCAATGTTGGCGCTGCTGTTGTTGATACCTTAAAAGTCTATAACCCCAAATACATTGATGATCAACAACAAGGAGCCCCCCCGCCCCGGCCGGGGTGCCGTCCAGGACGCAAGTGGGGGTGCGAAACTCCCCAAGTCTTCCGATAGAACTCCCCAAGTCTTCCGATACCAACTCCCCAAGTCTTCCGATACTTCGCTCCCAAAACTCCCCAAGTCTTCCGATAGCGATTCCCCAAGTCTTCCGATACCAACTCCCCAAGTCTTCCGATACTTCGCTCCCAAAACTCCCCAAGTCTTCCGATAGCGATTCCCCAAGTCTTCCGATACCAACTCCCCAAGTCTTCCGATACTTCGCTCCCAAAACTCCCCAAGTCTTCCGATACTGGAGCGGGCCAACTCCCCAAGTCTTCCGATACCCGGGCCGAGGGGAAATGTTGCCTTCGTGAAGGGGAAAGGGCGGGGTTTTGCTCCCCGCCCCCGTTCAAACTCCCCAAGTCTTCCGATAGTCCTAGCCCTCCAGGCCGCGCCGGAAAGATTGGACCCATTCTTCTAAAGCTCCCTGGGCCGCGGCCTCCTTAAGCTCCTCCACCAGGCGCCTGGGTTCCAACACCCCTTCCTCCATGAGCCGGGTGAGGTCCTCGAGGTCGCCCACGGAAAGCCGGGAGCGGAGGAGGAGCTGCGCCACCTGCACCGCCCGGCGCACCTGGGCCTCCTTGGGCATGTTCTGCCACTCCCTTTCCGCCTCCTCCTCAATGCGGCGGGCCTCCTCCTCCTCCACCTTGGCCTGGACCCGGCGGGCGCTGGTGGGGGGAAGGGCGCGGGCGTACTTGCCGCTTTCGTCCCGAATCACGTCCACCAGGAAGCCTAGCCTGTTCTTGGGCTTGTAGCCCGAGGCTAGGATGCTCCGGTAGCGCTCCAGGCGGTCTTTGATGTGGGCCAGGGGGTAGCGGCGGGCCAGGGAGTAGGCGCTCGTGAAGGAAAGGCCCTCGGCCATGAGGAGCTCCACCGCCTCCATGTCGGGCACGCCCCCCGCCTCCTCCCCGAAGACGTAGACAATGGTCTGGTTCTGGCCCCGGCCAATGTACTCCACGGACTGGAGGTAGCGGCGTTCCATGAGCTCCTCGTGGGCGGGCTCGAGGGTCCGCCGCACCTTGTCGGGCCGCTTGTGGACGATCTTGCAGGCGGCGGCCCACTCCATGAGGTTCACCTCAAAGCGGGTGAGGGGGGCGGGGTTTTCAGGGGAGAAGCGCTGGGCGTCCAGAAGGCGGTAAAGCGCCCGGCTCAAGGGGCGGCGCAGGCTGGCCATGAACTCTATGTCAATGGGCTTGACGTAGTTTTGCTTCAAGGAGCGCACGATCTCCTTGGCCAGGGTGATGCGCAAGACGCTGGCCCGGTCCAGCTTGCCCTCGGCGCTGGAGGTGTACTCAAGCTTTTCAATGTAGCGGAAGGTGACGCTCTGCCAGCGCCCGTCCGCCCGCCAGGCCTCGGAGAGGACGTAGGTGGCGGTGGTGAGGCGCATGAGGCTCTCCTTGAGCGCCTGGTAGTAGTAGCCCGAGGTGTCCAGGCCCATGAGTTTCAGGATCTGGTAGGGGGTAGCGGTGAAGGTCCCGTCCTCCGGGCTTCCGGCGTTGAAGTAGAGGGCGATGAGGGCCAGGGAAACCTCGTTGTCCAGCCCGTGGGGCACACCCCCCACCTTCTCGCTGGCGTAGCAGGCCAGCTTCACCGGCTTGCCCAAAAACTCAAACTCCTCCTCCCAGGAGGCGTAGCCCTCGGGGATCCGCTCCTGGATGGAGATGAGCCCAAGCCGGGCCACGTTGGCCTCGTCCAGGTGCTGCGCCCGGGCCAGGACGTCCTTCTTGGAAGGGCGGCTTGCGGCCATGTTCCGGTTCATTCTACCGGAGGAGGGAAGCTGTGGTATAAGACTTCCATGCTCCAGGATCAGGAACGGTGGAACCAACTGCAGGAGGCGTGGGCCAGGTACAAGGAGGCGGTGGGGGCGGGCGGCAACCCCCAGGCCCTTTACCAGGAGATGGTCTGGCCCCACCTGTTGGAGCTTTGGCGGCACGCGCCCCCCGTGTCGCCCGAAAGGATGGTCTTTCGCGCCTCCCTCCACACCCTGGGCACGAGCCCCGAGGCCACGGCCTTGGCCATCCTGGGGACGGGGGCGCAGGAGGTCTACGTGCTGCACACGGAGGAAAGCCGCCGCTTCCTCGAGCGCCTGCGGCAGGACACGGGGGTAATGATCTACCCCATTGAGATCGGCAAGAGCGACGTGACCGCCATTTACCGCGAGGTGCGCAAGCTTTTGGAGCGTTACCCGGAGGAACCCGTGGCCCTGGACGTGACCAGCGGCACCAAGGCCATGAGCGCCGGGCTTGCGGCGGCGGGGTTCTTCTTCCGCCGCTTCTTTCCCAAGGTCAAGGTGGTCTACGTGGACAACGAGGACTACGACGTGGCCTTGCGACGGCCCCGGGCGGGATCGGAAAAGCTCATCGTCCTGCCCGACCCCCACGAGGTTGGGGGAGAGGTGGACTGGCTTTTCGCCTCCGAGCTCTACGGGAAGGAGGACTTCGCTGGAGCCGCCTCCTACTTCAACCGCCTGGTGGGGGCTACGGGCAACCAGGCCTACACCCTTTACCAAAACCTTGCCGAGATGTACCGGGCATGGCGAGCCCTGGATTTCAAGGAGGCGGCCAGAAAGGCGGAAAGCCTGCTGGAGGCCTTGAGGAAAAACGTCTGGCTCCAGCACCCCCTGAACCGCCACTTCCAGCGCCTGGAGGGGCAGGCCTCCCTCCTCAAGGGGGCGCGGGACCTCTTGACCACGGGGGACCTGGGCAACCGGCGGGGGGTGCTGGGGGTTGCGGCCACACTCCTGCACCAGAGCGGCAGGCTGGCCGACCGCGACCAGACCACCCTGGCGGCGCTCTACGCTTATCGGGCTTTGGAGCTCCTCCTGCAGGAGCGGCTTAGGCGGTATGGCCGCCTTGCGGAGGCGCCCGAGCTCTCCCCGGAGGAAAGGGAGGCGTTGCAGGGTGAGCTTGGGCGCATCCTGCCCGGGGAGGAGGTTCCGAGGGTGCGTGAGAAGCTCGGGCTTTTGGAGGTTTTGGCCTTCTTGCGGGTCCTGGGGGACCCCCTCCTGGCCTCCTGGAATGTCCGGGACCTTCAAGGGCTTGCTGGGGTGCTCAAGGCCAGGAACCAGGCGCTTTTGGTCCACGGCCTCCAGGTGCCCTCCGCAAGGCAGGTGGAGCAGGTGGCGGGGCTCGCCCGCAAGCTCCTGCAGGACCTGCAGCGGGAGGTGGGGCTACAACCCGACCTCGAGGCCATCCCCCTTCCCCGCTAGGCCATGGTCCACTACGTTGCCCTCTTGGGCAACGAGCCCGCTCCCGCCTACATCGGCCTCGGTAGCAATCCCCCTGCGGGGAAGCATCTCGTGCAACTTCCCACATGCTCGGGCAGTTGCCAGTAAAGACTGGACTTGTAGCAATCCCCTTACGGGGAAGCATCTCGTGCAACGTTTAATCCTACGCCCCCTTGGGGGGCTCAATTCAAGGCTATGTAGCAATCCCCTTACGGGGAAGCATCTCGTGCAACTTCCAAATAAGTGTGAGAATTGTCGTAATACCACTACTTGGGAGTAGCAATCCCCTTACGGGGAAGCATCTCGTGCAACTTGGAGGATATTCGGGCTGGTCGCGGTCTTCCATTTACGGAGTCGCAATCCCCTTACGGGGAAGCATCTCGTGCAACCCGTAACCCTCCTGACGGTAGAGGAGCTGGAGTCTGTGCGGGTAGCAATCCCCTTACGGGGAAGCATCTCGTGCAACTTTGTTGACCGGTTCCCGCATGCTCGTGTCTTGGCGGGGTAGCAATCCCCTTACGGGGAAGCATCTCGTGCAACCATCGTGGCGGGGCCCGATGGTGAGCCCCTCCGGCCCATCGTAGCAATCCCCTTACGGGGAAGCATCTCGTGCAACAGCACCCCTCTCATAATCTCGTCCTGGACGTTGGTCTTGGAGGGGGGGTTTGTGAGAAAGATGAAGTTTGGAATATGCATAAGCCGTATAAAGGCCGTTTTTGGGGGTTTAGCCCGATGAAAACTTACTTGCGGAAGGGGCGATGAGAAGGTGAAAGCGCATATTCGCCTTCCTCAAGGGCAAAACTGGCTTTCAAGATCCCCTGTCCGACCCTCGGACAAGGCCATTATAGCAGATGACAGCAAGCATAATCTGAGTACAGGTTTAGCGCAACAGTGCCCTTGCAGACATCGCTTCACTATAAAAAAGTGATAAACGGGCCAGTTGCATCGCAAAAAGGCTAATAGTGGAAGCAACTACCGTGCCCGTAAGTAAAAGGGTGTGTAAGCCATCGCCCCGGGTTCGCCGCTTCAGGCGGTGGGCTTGGGCCCTGAAGCGCTCGCTTCTACTGGGTGAGCGCGAAGGTGGTGGGGTAGGCCCCTTTCCTTGCCCTTGGCCTCCACCATGATGTCGGCGGGCCCGGGGAGAGCGGCGAGGAGGCGCTCCCAGTCTTCCAGGGAAACCCGGAAGGCGTGGGCCCCAGGGCGGCGGCTGGGGTCCTGGCTCGCCAGGTGCACCTTGGGGCGGGTGCGCCAGGTGGCGAAGGCGAGCCGGAGGGCCTCTTCCAGGGAAAGCCGGCCCGGGTTTAGGGCGTGGTGAAGGGTGTCCACCACCACGGGCACGCCTAGGGCCTCCGCCGCTTCCAGCACCTCCTCCACGTTCCAAAGGCGCTCGTCGTTTTCCAGGGCCAGGTAGCGGAGGGCCTCCCCCTCGCCCCGCAGGTTCTCTATAAAACGCCGCAGGGCCCGCTTCCGCTCCCCGTACACGCCGCCCAGGTGGAGGACCAAGACCCCGTCCTCCGCACCCAGGAGGGAAAGGGCCCGGGCGGAGTAGCGGAGCTCGGCCAGGGAGCGCTCCACCACCTTGGGGTCTGGGCTTCCTGGGTTCACGTACTGGCCCGGGTGGAAGGAAAGGCGCTGGCCCAAGGCCTTGGCCAAGGAGCCTAGGCGCTTAAGGTCCTCCCCGTGGGCCCGTTCCCAGTCGTAGGGGAAGGCGGGGTGGGAGGCGAAGGGGATGAGGTGCTGGCCGATGCGGAAAAGGCCGAAGCCGCGCGTGGCGTTCCAGCGGAGGATGCGCTCCAGGTCGGCCAGGTTCTGGCCTACCTTGGCCCGTACCCGCTCCTCGCCCAAGGAGCCCAGGCGCAGGGTGTGGTTGGTGCTGGCCTTAAGCGTCAGGTTCTCGCAGGGGTAGCCCAGGCGGATCACCGCTTCACCTCCGCTTCCAGAAGCACCTCCACCTCGTCCCGCACCTCCAGGAAGAGGAAGCGGGGTCTTTCCAGGTTCCACGTGGAAAAGCGCGTGGAAAACCTTCCCTGGAAGCGGTAGCCCGAAGGAGTTTCCCGGAGTTCTCCCTCTATGCGCACGGGGCGGGTGAGGCCGGCGAAGCTGAGGTCGCCCTCCACCACGAAGCGGGCCCCTTCCCACCGGGCCCGCTTGGGGTAGAGGCAGGCCTCGGGGTGGTCCTTCGCCCGCAGGATCTCCAGGGCCTTCTTGTCCCGCTCGGCGTTGCCCGAGTCCCAGGCTTTCTGTTCCAAGCAGACCTTGCCCGAGGCCTTTTCCCCGTCCCAGGTGATCTCCCCCCGGGCGGTGGGGTTCACCCCCTCCCAACTGCCCAAGGGGTAGTAGCCGCGGTAGCGGGCAAGCCCCTCCACGGCGTGGGGAGCCTGGGCCAGGGAAAGGGCGAAGAGGAGAAGGGCGACAGCCCGCTTCATTTGCGGAACCTCCAGGTTTCTCCCAGGGTGGCGAAGTCCCGGAAGCCCAGGAAGAGGATGGGGCGGCGCTTGCCCTGTGGGCTCCCTTCTGCGTGGACCACATCCCCTAGGAAGAGGGCGTGGTCCCCGTCCGTGGGCCACTCCGCCACCTTGAGCTCAAACACCGCCACCGCCTTTTCGGGGACGAGGGTGTGGGCCAGGGCCCGGGCGGGCCGCAGGGCCACCCCGAGCTTTTCCGCCTTGCGCACCCTCCTTCCCGAGAGGTACCCCGCCCGCACCACCCAGCCCCGCTCCTCCCAAGGCAGGAAGCAGAGGGCCCCCTCCCCCAGCTCCCGGAGGAGGCTCAGGGTGTGGTTCATCCGGTCCACCGCCAGGAGGAAGCGGAAGGGCGTCTTGGACACGGGGGTCCACCAGGCCATGGGCATGAAGTTCTCCCCCACGGCGAGGAGGGCGAGGCGCATGGGGTAGAAGTGGGCGCGGTAGGGGCTCACCTCAGACCTCCAGGGTCTCGGGCGGGGGCTCCGCCAGGACCCCCGAGAGGACCCGCCTTGCCGCCTCCTCCGGGGCGAGCGCCCCCTTGGGCGGGCCCCCTAAGGGGGCCCAGAGCCCCGTGGCCACGGCGGGAAGCCGCACCAGGACCAGGTGCACCCCCTCCCGCCGAAGCTCCCGCCTCGCCGCCCCCAGGTAGGCCTCCAGGGCCCCCTTGGCGGCGGCGTAAGCGGCGAAGCCCGGCACCTGGACGTACGGGGGGTACGCCCCGAAGAAGACGGCCCGCGCCCCGGGGCGGAAGCGGGCGTACTTTAGGGCTTGGTGGGCGGTGAGGAGGTGGGCGGCGAGCATCCCCTCCAGGAGGTGCAAACAGTTGAGCAATAACAGCTTTGGGCTACAATAGCCCTCAGATGCCCCCGCTTCTCCTTACAGCCCATCAGGTCAGGGAGCGCCACGGCGTTCACCACGACACTCCGCGCGCCTGGGAAAGGCATAAGGTTTCCCGCTTCGCCGTGCGGACGCGCGCCAGGAGGCGGAAGGATGCCCAAGGACAAGACCGCTAGCTTCCGAGGCGTCCAGGCCAAGCTCCGTTTCTCCTCCCAGGAGGACCGGAAAGCCCTCCTGGACCTCATGCGGAGGTTCTCCTCCGCCACCAGGTTCGCCTACCAGAGACTCTTGGAGGGGTACAGTCGCAAGGAACTCAAACGGGAAGACGGCCCCCTCTGCCAGCTCTTCCGCCTCAACACCCGCTACGTTGACGACGTTATCCTCAAGGCGCAAGGAGTCCTGGACTCCGCCAGGGAGCGCGGTGTAGACCCCCGCAAGGTGGTCTTCGGGGGAAGGGGCCTCTTTGAGCAACTCAAACGCAAGCACCTCTCGGGTAAGCGCCTCCTCCAACTGAAGCGGGAATGGCGGGAGAAGCGCCAAGGTTTGCTCTACTCTAGGGGAGACCGGAGCAAGGGGGGCAACCTCAACCTGCGGCTGGAGGTGGAAAACGGAGCCTTGTGGCTCCGAATCAATCTAGGACACCGCACTTACATCAAAGCCTTCGTCCTCTCTTCCCACCCTCAGGTGGAAGCCCTGGTGGAGCGGGTGTACCTTTCCGAGCCCTACAACGTGGAGCTCAATCTCCGGAACGGAGAAATCCACGCCCACTTCACGTGGCACGAGGCGCTACCCTTGGTGGTGGCCACCCAGGAAAATGGAGTCCTCGCCCTGGACGCCAACGCCCACCCCCACCACCTGGCCTTAGCGTTGGTCAGTCCTGATGGGGAACTCAAGCATCACTTCACCATCCCCTTGGACGAGGTGGACAGGGCCCCCAACCGTGGAGCCAAGGAAATCGTCCTCTGGAGGGTGGCCCACCAGGTGGTGGACTTCGCCCTCTCCCAGGGCGTAGCCATCGCCACCGAGAGGCTCAAACACCTCCGGAAGTCCAGGAGAGGAGATGGTTCGGGAAGGCGGTTCCGGAGGAAGCAACACCGCTTCGCCTACGCCTCCCTCCTCCGGAAGGTCCACACCCTGGCGAGGAAAAAGGGTGTCCAGGTGCTGGAGGTGAACCCCCAAGACACCTCCACCATCGGGATGCTCAAGTATGCCCCCCTGCTTTCCCTCTCCAAGGACACCGCCGCCGCTTACGTGATCGGGAGGAAAGCCTTAGGTTTCACCGAAAAGCTTCCCCAGGGTTACCAGCGCCTGTTGGAGGATCAGGCTTTCCAAATCGAGACCCAAGCCTTCTACGAGGAGTTGCAGACAGAGCTACAAAGACGAAAGGGAGGTGAGAACAATCCGTATCTGAAGAGGCGCATTGCAAGAGACATCGGTAAGGCGAAGCGAGCTTTAGGTCTTCTGTCAAGCCTTCGGAGCTCGTCAGGGAGCCAGCGGGGGTCAACCGAGGGAAGGAACCCTCCTGGCGCTAATCCCTGGCGGGTTCTGAGGGTAGGCCTCTTTCTTCCCCTCCTTGGGCGGGAGGTGCCGAGGGACCTCTCTCCCCTCAAGCCCATCCTCCTTGGGGGATCGTGGGAGGGGGGAAAGGTCAGGCTTAGGTCCTCATCCTGGTGGAGGGCCCAAAGCGCTAATGTGCGCTTTGGTTGACCAGGTCTCGCCCCAGTTCCCGCACGGGGGCCCGCCCCGCCATCCCCACGGCGTGGAGGAGGAGGTCCAGGGGCCCAGCCTCCTCCAGGAGGGCTTGGGCCTCGAGGGGGTCTTCAAGGTCGGCGGGGAGGGCTTTGGCCCCAAGCTCCTCGGCGAGCTCCCGAAGCGCCCCCGCCCTCCGCCCGGAAAGGAGAAGCTCGTGGCCCTTCAGCGCACGCGCCAAAGCGCTTCCCAGGCCTCCCGTGGCGCCCAGCACCAAAACCCGCATGCCCTAAGGCTAGGGGAGGGGCGGCAAGACCTCTGTAGCCTGGGCAAAGGCTAGGGGGACCTTTCCGCCTCCCGATAGATGGCCCGCGCCCGGTGGCTGAAGATGCGGGCGCGGCTTCCCCCACGTACCCCGTGGCGCCCGTGACCAGGACCCGCACGCCCTTCACCTTAGCCCCACCGGGCCGGGGGAAAGTAGCAGGGAAGGGTTTTCTAAGAGCACGATCCCCTCCCGCGCCGCCTCCCCCACCACCCCGATCTCCTCACGGCGGAGGGCCCACTCCTCGGGGGTGAGGGCCACGTAGTCCACGTGGCGCAGGGGAAGGATGCGGTGCAGGAGAAGGAGCCGCTCCAAATAGGGCATCCCCCGGAAGGCGGGGGAGACGATGAGGAGGTCGTAGTCGCTCTCCTCCAGAGCTTCGCCCCGGGCGCGGGAGCCGAAGAGGAGGGCCAGGGCGATGGGCAGGGGAGCCCGGGCCAAGGTTTCCTTCAGGGGTTCAAGTTCGCTTCCACCCATCGCACCACCTGGTCCTCCTGCGCTTGGGCCAGGAGGTAGGCCGCCTCTTGCCGCACCCCTCCCAGTATAGCCGGGGCAAAGGTTGGGGGAGGGGGCGTCTTCTAGGCTAGGGGGCGTGCGGGCGGTGGTGGTGGGTGCGGGGATCGGCGGCTTGGTGGCGGCGAGGGCCCTGAGGCGGGCGGGCCTCGAGGTGGTGGTCCTGGAGGCCCACACCTACCCCGGGGGTCTTGCGGGGAGCTTCTTCCACAAGGGCTTCCATTTTGAGGCGGGGGCCACCCTCCTCACGGGTCTGAGGCCCGAGGCCCCCCTGGGGCGGGCCCTGGCCCTTTTGGGCCTACGCTTGCCCTTTTCCCCCTTGCCCCCGGGCTTCCCCCTCCTGGAGGTCCTCCTGCCCCGGGGGCGCCTGGTGCGGCCCGTGGGGCGGGAGGCGGAGCGGGAGGCAGAGCGGGACTTCTTCGGGCCCCGGGTCCTCCCCTTTTGGGACTGGCAAGGGGAGCGGGCGGAGCGGCTTCTCGCCCTGGCCCCAAGCCTCCCCTGGCCCCCGGAGGGGGAGGAGTGGAGGGCGCTTTGGGGGCGCCTTCCCGCCCTCCTTCCCCTCCTCCCCGAGCTCTTCCTCCCCGTCCTGGCCCGATCCCCCGAGGACCCCCATTTCCGCCGCTTCCTGAGGGCGCAGCTCCTCATCACCGCCCAGACGGAAAACCCCTACGCCCTCTACGCCGCCCTCGCCTTGGACCTGCCCCACCTGGGGGCGGCCCTGCCCCCCCGCATGGGCCTCCTGGCCGAGGCCCTGGCGGAGGGCCTCAAGGTGCGCTACAAGGCGAGGGCGGTGCGCCTCCTCCACCGGGAGGGGCGGGCCCATGGGGTGGAGGTGGTTCACGGCGGGCGGAAGCGGGGGGAAAGGGAGGTGGTGGCGGGGGACGTCTTTCTCCTCAACGTCCCCCCTGAGCCCCTCCTGGGCCTACCCGGGCGGGCGCCCCGGGACGGCTGGGGGGCCTTTGTGGTCTACGGCGTCCTCCCGTGGGCCGAGCCGCCCCCCTACTACCGGCAAAACGCAAGGGAGCGGCCCTTCGCTTTCCTCTCCCTGCGCCCCGAGGGGGAAAGGACCCTCTTCACCCTTTCCTTCCACGTGCCCATAGCCCCTTGGCTCGCCCTTCCCCGGGAGGACTACCGGGAGGCCAAGGCCCGCTTCCTGGAAAAGGCCCTCGCTTTGGGCGAGGCCCTCCTCCCCGGCCTCCGGGAGGCCTCCCTCCTCTTCGCCGCCACCCCCAGGACCTACCTCCGCTTCGCCGGCCGGGCCTGGGTGGGGGGCATCCCCCAGACCCACCCCTTCCGCTTCCCCCGGGTGCGCCTTCTCCCGAACGTCTTCCGGGTGGGGGAGGGCGTCTTCCCGGGGCAGGGGATCCCCGCCGTTGCGCTTTCCGGCCTCAGGGGGGCCTGGCTGGCCCTGGCGTACCTGGGTCTAGGAGGCGTTCCAGATAGCCCCTGATGGCCCGGGCGGTGCGCCCTTCCCGCTCCGTGAGGAGGTCCAGGTGGGTGAGGCCGGGGAGGATTTCCACCCACCCCGGCGTCCCGGGAAAGAGCTCGCCCAGGCGGAAGTCCTTCGGCTCGCGCACGAGCCCCCGGCCCGCCCCCAGGGCAAGGACGGGGTAGGGGAGGGGCCGGGGCCCGAGGTCGGGGCGCACGTGGGGATAGCCCCCCACCTCCAGGAGGAGGCGGTAGGGGAAGTACCACTCGGAAAACCCCGTCTCGGCCCGGGCGAAGGCGCGGAGGAAGGCCCTTGGGTCCGTCGCCTCCCCGGTGTCCCGCCAGGCGATGGGCCCCAGCCTCGGCCCCCGCACGGTGAGGACGAGCCGCCCCTGGAGGAGGCCCCAAAGGCTCAGGCCCTCCCGGGCGAAGGCCCGCCCCACGCTCACGCTGAAGGGGGGGAAGAGGCTGTAGTGGTCGTCCACCCGGAGGAGGGCCTTGGCTTCCCGGGTGGCCCGGTGGGGCCCCAAGGGCACAAGTTCCTCGGGCCGCTTTGCCGCCAGGTAGGCCTCCGCCTCCGCCAGGGCGAGCTCCTTGGGCCCAAGCCCCGGAAGCTGGAAGACGGGGCTCGCCCGGCCCGCGAGGAGGTCCTCGAGGCCCGGGAGTCGGCCCAAGGGGGTGTCCTGCCCCTGGAGGAAGGCCTCCCGGGGGAGGCTTATGAGGCCCAAGGTCCCGTCCAGGAGGACGAGGCCCCGGAGCTTCTCCCCGTGGGCCCAAGCGTAGAGGGCGGCGAGGCTCGCCCCGAGGGAGTGGCCCGCCAGGACCACGGGGGCCCGCTTCCTGGCCTCCGCCACCGCCTGGTCCAGGTCCAGGAGGTGGACGTCCAGCCCGAAGTCCCTTAGGGGGGCTAGGTCGGGCTCGGGGAGGGTTTGGTAGTAGGCGAGGGGGTCCTCCGCCCGGAAGCCCCGGCGGTCCTCCAGGCCGTTGGCCCGCCGCTCCCAGGCCCAGACCTCGAGCCAAGGTGCCTCCCGACGAAGGTGTTCCGCTAGGAGAGCGAAGTTGGTGCTCCCCCCAAGGAGGCCGGGGACGAGGAGGAGCACCGCCCGCGGGTTTTCCGCCGGGTAGGCCAGGGCGTAGCTCCGGTCCAGCCCCGGCCGCCCGGTGTCGGCCCCGGGAACGGCCCGGTAGGTCTGGCCCAAGGCGAGGCCCAGAAGGAGCGTAAAGACAAGAAGCCGCATGCCCTTAGGGTGGGCCTAGGGGGCTTGGGGTGCTAGGGGGAAGGCCACGGTTTCCCCAAAGCGTTTGGGGGAAGGGCCCCCGCCTAGAATGACCCTATGGGGGAGGCCACCCAAAAACTTGTGCTTTTATCCGCCGAGGCGTATCTGGCCTGGGAGGAGGGCCAACCCGTGCGCCATGAGCTCCTCGAGGGCATCCCCTACGCCATGGCGGGGGCGATCCGGACGCACAACCTGCTGGTGGGAAACCTGTACGCCCTCCTGCGTCCCCGGGCCCGGGAGCGGGGTTGCCGGATCTACACCGAAACGGTCAAGCTACGGGTGGGAGAGCGCACCTTCTACTACCCCGACCTTATGGTGGTCTGCCAGGGGGAGCCCCCTCACAGCCACTACGAGGAGAATCCCTGCCTGGTGGTGGAGGTTCTCTCCGAGGCCACCGAGGTCATAGATCGCAGGGAAAAGCTCTGGCGCTACCGGGAGATCCGTACCTTACAGGGCTATCTGATGGTGGAAAGCCGCGCCCGGCGGGTGGAGGCGTATGTCCGGGAGGGGGCGGATTGGCTTTACCGGGTGGTGGAGGAGGGAGAAGTGGAGGTACCCTGCCTGGACCTGAGGATTCCCTTGGAGGCGGTCTATGAGGGGGTAGAGGTGTAACCTCTGGCGGGCGAAGAGGGTGAGGAGCGCGAGGGCGGCGGTCAGGGCGGTGAAGTAAAGCATGAGGCGGTTCAGGGCGGTGTTGATCTCTGCTTTCACCTCTTGGCGCAGGGTGTCTATTTTGGCATCCAGTCGGGCGATCTCCTCCCGCATCTCCTGCCGCAGGCCCTCGGTTTGCGACTTCATCTCCTGCCGCAGGCCTGTGATTTCCGCCTTGACCTCCTGCCTGAGGAGGTCCATGCGGTGCTCCAGGGAGGACACCCGGTCGGGGAGGGTGGCCATCACCCCCTCCACGATGCCTTCCAGCTTGTAGAGGCGCTCCTCCGTGGTCATTGCCCTTAGGGTAGCATAGCTTTTTTACCGAGGTACAACCGCTTCGGCAAAGACCAGCCCGAGCTTCCCATAGCGGTGCAGTTCGCTGCGAAAGCCCACTTCTTCCAGCAGGTTGAGGAGGGCTTCCTCGCCCGGCCGATAGAGGCCCAAGGAGGCCCCTGGCCCGAGGAGGAGCATCCCGAAAAGCCTTCCCCCTTCCCGAAGGACCCGGCGGGCCTCGAGGGCCGCCCTCCTGGGGTCCTGGAACTCATTCCAGGTAGGGCCGATGGCCACCCCGCCGAAGCTGCCTTCCCGGAAGGGGAGGGCTTCCCCGTGGCCCAGGAGGTAGGGCCCGGGCCTGCGCCGGGCCGCCACCTTCAGGAAGGCGGGGGAGGGGTCCAAGCCCACCGCCCTTTCCCCCAGGGCCTCCCGGTGGACCCCGGTGCCCGTGCCCACGTCCAGGAAAGGCCCTCCCCTGGGGAGGAGCCAGGAGCGGAGGAGGGCCCGCTCCTCGGAGAAGGTGAGGGTCCCTCTGGAAAGGAGGGCGGTGGAGCGCACCCGCCAGGCGTCGTAGCCCCAGGCGGTGAAGGGGAAACGGTTGACGAGGGCGAGGTGGAGCCGCTCCTTGCCCGCCCGCAGGTCCAAAAAGGGCCCCCGGAAGGGGTAGCGCACCCCACACCGGGGGCACGAAAACCCCTCCAGACCCGCCCCGCACCGCGGGCAGGCGAGGAGGGGAAGAAGCCAAGGGGGAAGCGCCATAAAAAGGCCCCCCAGGGGGGCCTGGAGGGGTGGGCAGGCCTAGCGGTTCCCGCCCAAGGCGGCGGCGTCCACCACGGGCACCACGGTGAGGGTGCCCGCCCTCACGCTCCCCACGGCGAAGACGGTGTAGGTCTTGCCGCTTTCCAGGACCACCCCGGGAAGCTCCAGGGCCACGGTGGTGGTGCCGGCCACCCGCACTTCCAGGTCATACCGCCCCGCAGCCACCACCAGGTACTGGCTCGCCCGAGGGAAGGGGAGGTTTTGGAAGAGCACCGGGCCTGCCTTCACCGCCACGTCCACCGCTGGGGCGTCGGGGGAAGCGTGCACCACCCGCACCCGGGCGTAGCCCGCCCGGGGGAAGAGGCCCGCCAGGGCGTCCGTGTACACCTGGGGCCGGATCTGGGCCAAAAAGCCCGTGGCGGCCACGGTGTAGTAGACCCCTTCCCGCAGGTCCAGCTCGGCGTCAATGACCACGGGGGCGTCCTGCCCCGCCGGCACCACCTGGACCCGCACCTTGGCGGCGGGAAGGGGGATATAGGGGGTCACCTCCTTAAAGGCCAGGTTCCGAATGGCCCGCTCCCCGTTCACCAGGACGTCCACCGCTGGGGCGTCGGGGGAGAGGTGGGCCACCCGCACCATGGCCCCTTGGGCCCAGCTGAGCCCGGCCAATACCATCAACAGCAAGGGCAAAAGCTTACGCATACGCACCTCCTTGCCCTCATTGGGGCTTCTTAAAGCTAGCGCGAAACCTTTTGTCTAACCTTTGTCTAAGCTACCTTCCAGCGGGAGGGAGCCCCCTAGGTGTGGTTCGGGGTACAGGTTTTCCCCTTTGAGGCGGAGGCTCTGCCCCGCCACCAAGAGGTACACCTCCTCCGCCGCCTCGGCGAAGCGGGCGTTCACCTCCCCCAGAAGGTCGCGGTAGCGGCGGGCCAGGGGGTTGGCGGGGACGATGCCTAGGCCCACCTCGTTGGACACGGCGATGACCCGCTTGCCGCTTTCCTCCACCGCCCTTAGGAAGCGCTCCGCTTCCTCCAGGGGGTCCAGGCCGTGTTCCAGCAGGTTTGAGACCCAAAGGGTGAGGCAGTCCACCACCACCGTGGGGTGGCGGGCCTGTGTGAGCGCCTCCGCCAGGGCGAGGGGCTCCTCCAGGGTCTCCCAGGTGGGGGGACGCTCCTCTCGGTGGCGGCGGATCCTTTCCGCCATTTCCTCGTCCCGGGGCTCGGCGGTGGCGATCAAGGTGGCATAGGGCCCAGCGAGCCGTTGGGCGAAGCGGCTTTTGCCGCTTTTCGCCCCGCCCAAGAGGAGGACGAGGCCGGGGGGCGGGGGAGGGTCAGGGGGCTTGGCGCTTCCTGCGGGGAAGGCCTTTCCTGATAGCCCTAAGGCCCGGTGGAGGCGGTTTAAGTCCAGGTGTGCCTCGAGGGCGTCCGCCAGGGCGTCCAGGGCTTCCTCCAGGCCCTTGGCCTCCCGGCCGAAGAGGGCCCGTTGCACCCCGGGGTTTTCCAGGAGGCCGTGGAGCCAGGTGGCGAGGAGGCTTCCCTCCTGGTGGAAGAGGGGCAGGCCCTCCCCGTGGTGGATCTCGTAGCCCCGCACCTTTAGGCCGTTGAGCCGGGCCCAGTACCCCGTGAGCCCCAAAAGGGGCACCTCCTTGGCCTCCACCCGCTTCTCCCGGCGCATCCGCACCCGGTGGGGGAGGAGGCCAAGCCCGGGGAAGACTCCCTTCTCCTCCACCCCCTCCTCGTCCAGGATGGCCTCGGCGAGCATCTCCGCCCCGCCGCAGACGGCGAGGAGGGGCTTGCCCGCCTCCAGGTGGCGCCTTAGGAGGGGCAGGAAGCGCCTGAGCCAGGGGAGGTCCCGGGCGGGGAGGCGGCTTCCGGGGAGGATCAGGAGCTCGGCCCCTTCCGCCTCCTCGGGGCTTTGGGCGTGTATGGGGCGGGCGAGCTCGGCGAGGGGCCAGAACTCATCCAGGTTGGCGGCGTGGGGGTAGCGGAGGATGGCCACCTTGGGGCCCTCCCCGGCCCTAGGGCGGTAGCGGAAGCCGTCCTCCTCGGGGAGCTCCAGGGGGAGCATGGGGAGGGTTCCCAGGACCGGCACCCCTGTCCAGCCCTCCAGGAGGCGGTAGGCGGGGGTGAGGAGGGAGAGGTCCCCCCGGAACTTGTTGAAGGCGAAGCCGAGGAGACGCTCCCGGTGCTCCCCCAGAAGGGCCCAGGTGCCGTAGAGGGCCGCCAAGGCCCCTCCCTGGTCCACGTCCGCCACCAGGAGGGCCTTGGCCCCGGCCCACTCCGCCACCTTGAGGTTGGGGAGGTCGGGCCAGAGGTTCCGCTCCACCGGGCTTCCCGCCCCCTCCAGCACCAAAAGCTCGTACTCCGCCAAAAGGCCCTCCAAGGCCTCCCGCACGGGCGCCTCCAGGTGGGGCTTCCGCTCCTGCCAGGGCAGGGAGGAGAGGAAGGGGTCCACCCGGCCCAGGACCACCACCTGGGCCCCCCGCTCCCCGAAGGGCTTCACCAGGATGGGGTTCATCCGCACCTCCGCCTCCACCCCGGCCGCCAGGGCCTGGAGCCACTGGGCGGTGGCCAGCTCCCCGCCCCGGGCCACCCGGGCGTGGTTGGCCATGTTCTGGGCCTTGAAGGGGGCGGCCTTGAGGCCCATCCGGCGGAAGTGGCGGAGAAGCCCCGCCACGAAGAGGCTTTTCCCCACCCCGCTCCCCGTGCCCCAGACCGCTAGGGCCTTAGCCCGCAAGCCGCACCTCCACCGCCCCCTCTAGGTAGGTCCGAAGCTCCACCCGCACCCCCTCAGTCTACCCGGACCGTGGCGAGGACCTTCCCTAACGCTTGGAGGAGCGCCGCGATGGCCTCCTCCTTCTGAGCGGAAAGGCGGAGCCACGCGGGAAGCCCGAAGCTGGTGCAGTCCCGGACCCGGATGCCCCTTTCCCTCAGGGCCAGGGCCACCTCCGTGGCCCTCCCCACCCGGACCAGGAGGAAGTTGGCGGGGCTTTCCCGCACCTCTAGCCCAAGCCCCTTCAGGCCCTCCGCCAGGAGGCGCCGGAGGCGGAAGAGTTCCTTTTTGCTCTCCTCCAGCCAGGCCTGGGCCTCGGGGTCCAGGTGGCCGAGAAGAAGGGCCTCCCCGTAGACGGAAACGGGCCAAGAGGGGGCGAGGTTTTGGAAATGGGTGAGGTCCAGGGGGGCCACCAGGTAGCCCGCCCGCACCCCCGTGAGGCCGTGGGCCTTGTTGGGGCTGTAGAGCCGGAAGGCCCTCTGGGGTAGGGGAGGGGGGTTTTCCGCGAGGGGGTAATAGGCCAGGTCCAGGACCAAGGCCCCCTCGGCCCGCTGTGCCGCCTCCTCCAGGAAGGGGTAGACCTCCCCCGTGGGGTTGTTGGGCACACAGAGGAAGGCCAGGGAGCTTCTGGGGAGGAGGGCCAGGAACTCCTCGGGGCTCTTTGCCTCCCAGAGGGGAAGCTCCAGGGCCCTGGCCGCCCGGGCGTACTCGCTGAAGGTGGGGGGAAGGAGGAGCATGGGGCCCCTGAGGTAGCTCCAGCGGGCCAGGCGGTGGATGAGCTCGCTCGTCCCCGTGCCCACGGCCACGTTCTCGGGGGCCACCCCGTGGGCCTCCGCCAGGGCCTCCCGGAGCCTCCGGTAGAGGGGATCGGGGTAGCGGCTGGGGTCGGCCCGCCGGAGGTGGGCCTGGATCACGGGGTTGGGCCCCAGGGCGTTGGCGTTGGTGGAGAAGTCGTAAAGGGGCTCTGGGCCTCCATCTGGCCCACCGTGGATGGGCCTCAGCACGTCGTCCAACATGCCCTCCATGGTAGGAAAGCGCCTCAGGTAAGAATGGGGCCTAGGCTAAGGGTAGAGGCGGAGGGCCCCTTGGCGCATGCGCTCCAGGACGGAGGCGAGGCGTGCCGCTTCCTCCTCCGCATAGGCGTGAAGCTCCACGGGAAGCCCGGGGAAAGCGCGGCGGGCGAGAAGATGGAGATCCTCACGGCGGGCCCCCCGGTAGATCACGAGGACGTCCACGTCGCTTCCCACTAGGGCCCTTCCCCGGGCCCAGGAGCCGAAGAGCCAGGCCTCGAGGAGGGGTATCTCCTCCCGCAGCGCCTCAACCCCCTCCTTCAGGCGGCGGAGGAGTTCCTCCCGCGTCCATTTGGGATAGAAGACCCTCACAGAATCCATAAATGCTTTCCGCATGCGCCAGGAGGCGCTCGGACTCCCCCCTTCGGTAGCGCTCAAAGGGGGCTCCTTCCGCCTTCCGGCAGGGCGTCCGGGTATCGGCTTGGGATATAGGCCTTGTCCAGCTCGCTGGCGGCGTCCAGTAGGGCTTCGGGCACGGGGAAGGTCTGGGAGAGCGCCTCCAGGAGGCCGGCCACCGAGTGGCCCCAAGCCACGGCGCCCAAGCGTTGGAAGACGGCCTTCACCGCCTTCTCCGCGGCCTGTTGCGCCGCGAAGGCCGCCCACTCGTAGAACCCTTCCCGGAGCGATAGCGAAGCCTGCTCCAGGTCCCGTTTGGCCTGGAGCAGGAAATCCCGGCTCCGCTCCACGGCAAAAGTCTACCCCACCGCCTCGGCCAGGGCCAGGAGGAGCCCCACCCCGTAGCCCAGGCCCCCCACCAGCCAAAGGGCCTTTCCCACGTGGGCGGGACCGGGGGATGGGGCCTCGGGGTTCAGGGCGTAGACGCCCCGCTTCCGGAGGCGCACCCCGAGCCGAAGGGCCAAGGCGGCCATGGGGAAGCCGGCGTTGGGGGAAGGGGTCTTGCGGGCCTCCCGCCAAACCCGCGGCCAAAGCCCAGGGGGGCAGAGGAGGAGGGCGGTGAGCCGGGCGGGGAGGAGGTTGAGGAGGTCGTCCGCCCGGGCGGCGAAGGCCCCCTTGGCCCCGTGCTCCGGGTAGCCCCACATGGCGTCGGCGGTGTTGGCGTAGCGGTAAAGGGCCGCCCCGCCTAGGCCCAGGAGGGCGTAGTAGAGAAGGGGGGCCACCAGGCTATCGGAGAGGTTTTCCGCCAGGCTTTCCAGGGACGCTTCCCGCACCTCCTCCGCCGAGAGGTCCTCCGTCTTGCGGCTGACGATGCGGGAAAGCCGCCTGCGGGCCTGGGGGAGGCCGTCCGCCAGGGCCCTTTCCACCCGAAGCACCTCCTCCAGGAGCATGCGGAGGCTAAAGAGGGGCTTCAGGAGGAGGCCCAGGAGGACCCACCCCAGGGCCAGGGGACGGAGGAGGAGGTCAAGGAGGAGGGCGGGAAGGGCGAAGAGGAGGGCCCCTAGGGCCCAGTAGAAGGCCCCCGACCAGAACCCCCGCACCCGCCGCCAGGCCCACCCCAGGTACCGCCCCATCCAGACCACGGGGTGGAGGGAAACGGGGGGCTCGCCCAGGAGGGCGTCCAGGAGGAGGGCCAGAAGGAGGCTCACGGCTCAGCGTTAAAGCGCTTCAAGACCCTCACGGGCCAGTCCACCGCCAAGGCGCTTCCTAGGGGCACGAGGCCGTCTTCTCCCAGGGCCCGGAGCACCGCCCGCACCACCCCCCCGTGGGTGAAGAGGAGGGAGGGCTCCCTTAGCCCCTCTAGGAAGCGGAAGACCCTTTCCTGGAAGGCCTCGAGGCGCTCCCCCCCTGGGGGCGCAAAGCGGTGAAAACGGAGGAGGGCCTCCTTGTGGACCGCCTCCAGCTCCTCCCAGAAAGCCCCCTCCAGGGCCCCGAAGTGGATCTCCCGGAGGGCGGGAGTGGGGGTGGGGGCGAAGCCCGCCAGGGCCGCCGTTTCCAGGGCCCGCCTGAGGTCGGAGCTATAGGCGGGAAGGGGCGGGAGGAGGCCCCTTAGGGCCCTCGCCTGCCTCCGCCCCAAGGGGGTGAGGGGAAGGTCCGTCCACCCGACAAGCCTTCCCTCCCGGTTCCAAAGGGTTTCCCCGTGGCGCACGAGCCAGAGCTCCACGGGACGAGTATATTGGGGGCCATGGATCGGGCCATCCTAGAAGAGGCCCAACGGCGCATGGGGGAGCTCACCAAGCCGCCCCGCTCCTTGGGGTACCTGGAGGAGGTGGCGGTGCGCCTGGCGGCCATCCAGGGCCGGGTGAAGCCGGAGCTCGGCCGGGGGGCGGTGGTGGTGTGCGCCGCCGACCACGGGGTGGTGGCGGAGGGGGTTTCCGCCTACCCCCAGGAGGTCACCCGGCAGATGGTCCTCAACTTCCTCCGAGGGGGGGCCGCCATCAACCAGTTCGCCCTGGCGGCGGACTGCGAGGTCTACGTGCTGGACGTGGGGGTCATCGGGGACCTTCCCGACCACCCTAGGCTCCTCAAGGGCAAGGTGCGGGAGGGGACCCGCAACCTGGCCCATGAGCCCGCCCTCACCCGGGAGGAGGCGGAAAGGGCCCTCTTGGCGGGGCGGGAGGCGGCCAGGCGGGCCCTGGCGGAGGGGGCCACCCTCCTGGCCGCGGGGGACATGGGCATCGGCAACACCACCGCGGCCGCCGCCCTCACCGCTGGGCTCTTGGGCCTTCCCCCGGAGGAGGTGGTGGGCCGGGGGACGGGGGTGGGGGAGGAGGGCCTCAAGCGCAAGCGGGAGGCGGTGGCGCGGGCCCTCGCCCGCCTGCGGCCCGGGATGGACCCCCTGGGGGTGGCGGCGGAGGTGGGGGGCCTCGAGCTCCTCGCCATCGCCGGGGTCTACCTGGAGGGGTACGCCCAGGGGGTGCCCTTGGTCCTGGACGGCTTTCCCGTGACCGCGGGGGCCTTTTTGGCCTACCGCATAGAGCCCGGGATCCGGGACCGCTTCTTCGCCGGCCACCTCTCCCGGGAGCCCGGCCACCGCCACCTCCTGGAGGCCCTGGGCCTGAGGCCCCTCTTGGACCTGGACCTGGCCCTGGGGGAGGGGACGGGGGCGGTCCTCGCCATGCCGCTTCTGAGGGCGGCGGGGCGCATCCTGCACATGGCCACCTTCGCCGAGGCGGGGGTTTCCCGGGGCGGGTAGGTGTTTAGGGCCCTTTTGGCCGCCTTTTCCCTCCTTTCCGTCCTGCCCGTGCCCGTGGCGCTCCGGGCGGAGGACTTCCGCCGGGGCGTGGCCTTTTTCCCCCTGGTGGGCTACGCCTTGGGGGGCTTTCTCGCCCTTCTCGCCCTCCTCCCCTTGCCCGTGGGGCTCCTTGCGGCCCTCCAGGCGGCTTTTCTTCTCGGCCTCACGGGCTTCTTGCACCTGGACGGCCTCCTGGACGCCGCCGATGCCCTTTTGGGCCACCGCCCGCGGGAGGAGAGGCTCCGCATCCTCAAGGACCCCCACCTGGGGTCCTTCGCCTTCGGCGTGGGGGGGCTTTACCTCCTTCTCCTCTGGCAGGCCCTGGCCCTGGCCCAAGACCCCCGCTTCCTCATCCTCTTTCCGGGCTTCGCCCGCTTCGCCTTCCTGCCCTTCCTCCACCTTTACCCCCTCCTGGGCCCGGGGATGGCGGCCGCCGTTCGGGGGGGGCCTTGGGGGCTCGCCTTGCTCCTCGCCCTTCCCTTTCCCCTCCTCTTTCCCTTGCCCGCGCTGTTGGCCCTCCTCGCCGCCTTCCTCGTGGCCCGGCTGGCCCTGGCCCGGCTCGGGGGGCTCAACGGGGACATCCTGGGGGCCATGATCTCCTTGGCGGAGCTTTTCGCCCTGCTAGGCTATGCCCTATGGAAGAACCTCGGCGGCTGAAGCCCTACACGAGGCCCCAAGGGGAGCGGCAGGGGCTCCTTATCGTCTACACCGGGGACGGCAAGGGCAAGAGCACCGCCGCCTTCGGCCTCGCCCTCCGGGCCCATGGACGGGGCCTAAGGGTGCGGATCTTCCAGTTCCTCAAGCACGCCAGCGCCCGCTTTGGGGAGCACCGGGCCTTCGCCCTTCTCGGCATCCCCATAGAGGGGCTGGGGGACGGCTTCACCTGGAAAAGCCATGACCTCGCCGCCTCCGCCCGCCTGGCCCAGGAGGGCTGGGGGAGGGCCAAGGAGGCCATCCTGTCCGGGGAATACGATCTTGTGGTCCTGGACGAGGCCACCTACCCCTTGCGCTATGGCTGGGTCCCCTTGGAGGCGTTCCTGGAGACCCTACGGGCCCGCCCCGCCCACGTGCACGTGGTGGTCACGGGGAGGGGGGCTCCGGAGGCCCTTTTGGCCCTGGCGGACACGGTGACGGAGATGCGCAAGCTCAAGCACGCCTTTGACGCGGGCGTGCCGGCCCAAAGGGGGATTGAGCACTGATGCGCCTGGTCCTAGCGGCACCCCACTCCGGGGCGGGAAAGACCACCCTGGCCCTCGCCTTGGCCCTGGCCCTGGGGGAGCGGGGCCTACGGGTGCAGCCCTTCAAGGTGGGGCCCGACTACATTGACCCCACCCACCTCGAGGCCGCCACCGGCCGCAGGCCCTACAACCTGGACGGCTTCTTCCTGGACGAGGCGGGCCTCCTCGCCCTCTTCCGCCACGGGGCGAGGGGGGCGGACTTCGCCCTGGTGGAAGGGGTCATGGGCCTCTTCGACGGCAAGGACCCCCACGGGCGGGTGGGCTCCACCGCGCAGGTGGCCAAGCTCCTCGGGGCCCCCGTGGCCTTGGTGGTGGACGCCAAGGGCATGGCGGGGTCCATCGCCGCCCTGGTGCGGGGCTTCCGCGACCACGACCCGGGGCTTCGCCTCGTGGGGGTCTTCGCCAACCGGGTGGGCTCCGCGCGGCATGCGGAGATCCTCGAGGAGGCCCTAAGGCCCTTGGGTCTTCCCCTTCTAGGTTGGCTCCCCCAGGACCCCGCCCTCGCCCTGCCCGAGCGGCACCTGGGCCTCGTCCTGGCGGGGGAGGCGCCGCCCCCCTTGGAGGCCTTGAGGCGGGCCTTCCGGGTGGACCTGGAGGCGGTCCTCCGCCTGGCGGCCTCCGCCCTGCCCCTTCCCGAGGCCCCGCCTTTCCTGCCCGAAAGGCGGCCGCCTCGAGCCCGGGTGGCCTACGCCTGGGATCGGGCCTTCCGCTTCTACTACCCCGAGGCCCTGGAGCTCCTTCAGGCCCTGGGGGCCGAGCTCCTCCCCTTTAGCCCCCTGGAGGACGAGGCCCTGCCCCAGGCGGAGGCCCTCCTCCTCGGGGGCGGCTACCCCGAGCTCTTCGCCGAGCGGCTTTCGGAAAACCGGGCCCTCAGGGAGGCCATCCGCCGCTTCCCCGGGCCCGTGGTGGCGGAGTGCGGGGGGTACATGTACCTCTCCCAGGGGCTTTGGGTGGGGGAGCGGTTCTACCCCATGGTGGGCCGGGTTCCCGGGGAGGCCCGGATGGCGGAAAGGCCCCTTCTGGGCTACCGGGAGGTGGTGGCCCTGCGGGATAGCCCCGTGGCCCGGGCGGGGGAGGTCTTTAAGGGGCACGAGTTCCACTACGCCCGGCTTCCCCCCTCCCCAAGCCCCGCCTGGCGCCGGGCGGGGGGGGAGGAGGTGGAGGGGTACACGGATGGGCGGGTGCTGGCGAGCTTCGTCCACCTCTACCTCCCCGCGAGGCCCGAAGGGGCGGAGCGGCTCTTGCGAGGGGAAGGGCTTTCCTCCCCCCTGTAGGCCACCGAGGCGAAAACGAGCAGGGGCCTTGGGCGGGTTTGCTCACCCTTCCCAAACCACTTCCATGGCCAAACCGAAAGCTTGCTGGAAGAGGCCCGCTTGTTTCTCCGCCTCTATCCGCTCCACCCAAGGGTCCTCCACCGCCTGCAAAACGAGCCGCACATTTGCCCCGAGCTCTACCCGCACCCCCCGCACCCGGCCCGAGCGGGTGCGCTCCAGCATCTCGGCGAGGCGCAAGAGGGCGGAAAGCTTTAGGAGCCGCTTGGCGTCCCCCCGTTCCATCAGGGGCTTGAGGCTTCCCAAGGAGGGGTCGCCCCGGCGGTGGTAGCGCACCAAGAGGCCCAAAAGGGCCTGCTCCCGGTGGGAAAAGCCCAAAAGGGGCTCGGCGAAGACCAGGTAGGCCCCGTGCTTGTGGTGGTCGCGGTAGCCCAGGCGCATGCCGATATCGTGGACATGGGCCGCCTCCTGGAGGAGCCGCCTTTCCGCTTCCCCGTAGCGGTGGAGGGGCCAAAGCCCCTCAAAGAGGGCCAGGGCCAGGCGCTTCACCCGGTCCCGGTGGTCTTCCGGAAAGGGGTAGCGGAGGAAAAGACTTTCCACGGCGAATGCCCGGGGGTCCGGGAGGAGGTGGGGCGGAGGCAAGAAGCGGGTGAAGAAGGCCCCTTCCCGGATGCCCATGCCGCTCACCCAAAGCCCGGGGGCTCGGAAGTGGGCGAGGAGGGTCCTGAGGAAGGCCAAGGAGGCGGGTAGGGTGCGAGCCCGGTCGGGCTGGAGGCCGGGAAGCTCGGACCGGGCCTCGAGGGGAAGACCTAGAAGCTTCTCATAAAGCGCCTCCACCCCTTCCCGGGGCAGGAAGTAGCCTTGCAGGTGCTCCCAAGGGTAGCCCCGCTCCTTGGTGTTCAGCCGAGCAATAGCCCGGACGTTCCCCCCAAGGCCCACCACGGGAAGGCCGCCTTCCAGGGAAAGCGCCTTAAGGTGGCGGGCTACCTCCTTTTCCAGGGCCCGCACCTCCTTCTTGGCCGGGGGGTCAGAGGGGAGGAAGGCCTCCGTGAGCCGCAAGGCCCCCAAGGGCAGGGCCACCCCATGCCGGAACCTGCGCCCTTCCATGCGGGAGATCTGGGCGCTCCCACCCCCCTGGTCCACCACCAGGGCGTCTTCCAGGAAGAGGCCGTTGGCCACGGCGAGAACGCCCAAACGGGCCTCCTCCTCCCCTGGCAACACCTGGGCTTCTAGGCCAAGCCGCCGGGCCTCGGCCAACACCAGGTCCCCGTTTTCCGCATCCCGGATGGCGCTTGTGGCCAGGACCACCACTTCGTCCACGGGGGAGGCACGGAGGAAATCGGCGAAGGCATGGAGCGCCTTTCGCCCGCGGGCCAGGGCGTTTTCCCCAATGCGGCCCTTGGCTAGCCCCTCCCCCAGGGCCACCGCCTCCCTGAGCTCGTCCGCCAGGAGGTAGTAGGCCCCCAGGCGGTAGCGGTAGACCACCAGGCGGAAGGTGCCCGAGCCCAGGTCCAAGACGGCCAAAGAGCGTTCTTTGACCTCTTCCTGACGGGATGCTGGCGTAATCTGAAGCAAATGCGTCTCCTCCCCGAAACGAGCTGGCTTCAGTTTAACCGCCGGGTCCTCAGGCAGAGCGAACGGCCCGACTTCCCGCTTTTGGAGAGGCTTCGCTTCCTCGCCATCTGGAACCGCAACCTGGACGAGTTCTTCGCGGCCCGCATTGCCAAGCCCTTTCTCAAGGGGCGGGGAGATGCGGCGCACCTGGCCCTTCTGGAGGAGGCGAGGGCGCAGGCCCTCTTGGCGGCGGAGCGCTACCGCGCCCTTCTCAAGGAGGCTTCTCCTGTCTTGCAGGTTCTTTCCGCCGAGGCCCTGGACGAGCTGGACTGGATGTACTTCCGAGTCTACCTGGCGGAGGTGGTGGCCCCCAGGACCGACCTCATCCCCTGGGAGGCGGTGGGGGACCTTTCCCACGGGGCGCTTTACTTTGCCTCGCCCCACCACCTGGTGCGCTTGCCCCAGGACCTCCCCCGCCTCCTTCCGGTTCCGGGGAGGGAGGGGACCTTCGTGCGGCTTGGCGCCTTGGTGCGGGCCCGGAGCGACCTCTTCCTCCCCGAGGAGGCTCCCCTTGACGAGTTCCGGGTGCTCCGCCTTCTGGAAAGCGAGCGGGCCCGGGCGGACTGGGACGAGTTGGCGCAGGCCCTCGAGGAGCGGCAGGAGGGGGTGCCCACCTTGTTGGTGGCCGAGGAGGGGTTTCTGGAGCCCTGGCTGGAAAGGCTACGCCAGGGCCTGAACCTCCTCCCCGAGGAGGTGTTCCGGCTACCCCCGCCCCTCGACCTCACCCTGGTGGAGACCTTGGTGGAGGCGGGCCCTCCTGCGTGGCGGTTTCCTCCCCTTAAGCCTGCCCGTCCCAAGGGCATTTTCAAAAACCCCTTGGGGCGCTTGCGCAAGGAGGACCTTCTCCTCTACCACCCCTTTGAGGCCTACGAGGCCGTGGAGCGCTTCGCCGAGGCGGCCCTTCTCCCGGAGGTGGAGGAGGTTTACGCCACCCTGTACCGTATTGGGGGGGAAAACCCCCTGGCGGAGGCCCTCCTGCAGGCCGCCCGGCGGGGCAAGCGGGTCCACGTGTTCCTGGAAGGCAGGGCCCGCTTTGACGAGCTTTTGAACCTCCGCTGGTACCTGCGCTTCCTCCGGGCCGGGGTGGAGGTGCTTCCCCTTTCCGAGCGCAAAGTGCACGCCAAGGCCCTCCTCCTCCGCACCCGGGAAGGGGGGTTTGCCCATCTGGGCACTGGCAATTACAACCCGCAAAACGGTCGGCTTTACACGGACTTTTCCCTTTTCACCGCCCGGGAGGAGGTGGTACGGGATGTGCACGCCTTTTTCCAGGCGGTGCGGGAGGGAAGTTTCCCCGCCCTTTCCCTCCTTTTAACCGGTGAGGCCATCCGAGCCTTCCTGGTGGAGTCCATCCTGGCGGAGGCCCACCCCAAGGGGCGGGTGATCCTCAAGTTCAACCATCTCACCGACCCCGAGGTGCTTTCCGCCCTGGTGAAGGCGGCGGAGGCGGGGGCCCGGGTGGACCTCCTGGTGCGGAGCACCCTTACCTTGCTTCACCCCGCCTTCCACGCCAAAAGCCTCGTGGGCCGCTTTCTAGAACATGGCCGGGTGGCGGCCTTCCGGGCGGGGGGTGCTTGGAAGGTCTACCTGACGAGCGCCGATGCCATGCCCCGGAACTTTCAAAACCGGTTTGAGCTCCTTTTCCCCGTTTTAGACAAGGAGGCGAAGCGCAAGGTGCTGAAGGTCTTGAAGCGGCAGGTGAGGGACGACTGCAATAGCTTCCTCCTCCTGGCGGAGGGAGAGCGCATCCTTTGGGGTGGCCGCCACGATGCCCAGCGCTCCCTCAGGTAGCTTGAGGTATGGAGCTATTTCTGATCCGACACGCCTTGGCCTTGCCGCCGGAAGGGGCAGGGGAGGAGGCGGACGACGCCAGGCCCCTTTCCCCCAAAGGGGTGCGCCGCTTCCGCAAGGCGGTGAAGGGCCTTCAGGCCCTCAGGGTTTCCCTGAACCTTATCCTCACCAGCCCCAAGCGCCGGGCCCTGGAGACGGCGGAGATCCTTTCGGCGCTTCTGGAAGGGGATAGCCGGGTAACCCCGCACCTGGCCCTCCCGCCTTCGCCAACCCTTCTGGAGGAGATTCCGCGGGAAGGCCGGGTGGCCCTGGTGGGGCATGAGCCTTACCTTTCGGAGCTTCTGGTTTGGCTCCTTATGGGGGATTTCCTGGGGACGTCGGCCCGGGGGCGGTTGGGAGAGCGCTTCCCCCTGAAAAAGGGCGGGGTTGCCTGGCTGAAAGGGGAGCCCGTGCCCGGCCGGATGTTTCTAAAGGCCCTTTTCCCTCCCAGGGTTTTCCGGCTATAGGCACCTCCAGGGAGTGGGTGGGCCACTTTGAGGCCCACCTGGTCCCGGCCCTGTCCGAAGAAGATCCTGAAGGGGTTCACCAGGTGCGGGTGCCGGCAAGACAGCGTGGCGTCTAGCTGGACCTTTTCGGCTGGCGGGTCTTGCAGGACCACCTCCGCCGCTTGGTGCGGGGGGCGGGCCGGGCCCGGGTCGTGTAAGGATTTATGTGTAAGGGTCCGTGTTTAATAGGGGGGCACACCTTAGCACGAGGAGGTGCCCCGTGGACC
>NZ_JAKTNS010000021.1:0-41707 GCF_022760915.1 Thermus thalpophilus
AAGCGGCTGGCTAGGGCCGCGTAGCTGGCCGTGGAGGACTTTTACGACAGCCTCTTACACAAACCCATCAGAGTAAGGGAAGGTGCGTTAGGTTTGCGTCATAGCCGCCTTTTTCGTGTGGTACCTTGAGGCAAATGTTCCGCGTGGGCATCCTCACGGTTTCCGACAAGGGCTTCCGGGGCGAGCGGGAGGACACTACCCACCTAGCCCTTAGGGAAGCCCTAAAGGGCGGGCCCTACGAGGTGGTAGCCTACGAGGTGGTGCCCGACGAGCCCCCCATGATCAAGAAGGTCCTCCGGCTTTGGGCGGACCGGGAAGGCGTGGACCTTATCCTCACCAACGGGGGCACGGGCCTTTCCCCCCGGGACCGGACCCCTGAGGCCACCCGGGAGGTCCTGGAGCGGGAGGTGCCGGGCCTACCCGAGCTCATGCGCCTAAGGGGCCTGGAGAAGACCCCCATGGCCGCCCTTTCCCGGGGGGTGGCGGGAGTTAGGGGGAAGACCCTCATCCTCAACCTCCCGGGAAGCCCAAGGGGGGCGAGGGAGTCCTTGGAGGCCGTCCTCCCCGTCCTTCCCCACGCCCTAAGCCTCGTCACGGGCAAGGCCTGGAAGGAGGGGCACCATGAGTAGGGTCCCGGAGCCTTCCATTTTCCTGGTGGTGGACGAGGCCAAGCGAAAGGCCCGGGAGAGGGGCTTGAAGCTCATAGACCTCTCCATCGGCTCCACGGACCTCCCACCCCCCGAGGCCCCCCTAAAGGCCCTCCAGGAGGCCCTCTTGGACCCCAGCACCTACGGCTACTGCCTGAAAAGCTGCACCCTGCCCTTTTTGGAGGCCGCCAGCGCCTGGTACCGAGGGCGCTACGGGATCCACCTAGACCCCAGGCGGGAGGCCCTCGCCCTCATCGGAAGCCAAGAGGGCCTCGCCCACCTCCTCCTCGCCCTCACGGAGCCGGGCGACCTCCTCCTCCTCCCCGAGGTGGCCTACCCCAGCTACTTCGGCGCGGCCCAGGTGGCCTCCCTAAAGACCTTCCTCATCCCCCTGCGCCAAGACGGCCTGGCCGATCTCGCCAAGGTGCCGGAGGAAGTCTGGCAAAAGGCCAAGGTCCTCCTCCTCAACTATCCCAACAACCCCACGGGGGCGGTGGCGGGCTGGGCCTACTTTGAGGAGGCCCTGGCCCTGGCGCAAAAGGAGGGCCTTTGGCTCATCCACGACAACCCCTACGTGGACCAGGTCTACGAGGGGGAGGCACCTTCCCCGCTGGCCCTCCCCGGGGCCAAGGAGCGGGTGGTGGAGCTCTTCTCCCTATCCAAGAGCTACAACCTGGCGGGCTTCCGCCTGGGCTTCGCCCTGGGAAGCGAGGAGGCCTTGACAAGGCTGGAGCGGGTGAAGGGGGTGATAGACTTCAACCAGTACGCCGGCATCCTGCGCATGGGGGTGGAGGCCCTCAAGACCCCTAAGGAGGTGACCCAAGGCTTCGCCCAGGTGTACCGGGAGAGGGCCTTGGGGATGGCAAAGGCCCTGGAGGGGGCCCTGGAGCTCCTACCCCCCCGGGCCACCATGTACCTCTGGGGAAGGCTTCCCGAGGGGCTGGACGATTTGGACTTCGCCCTCCGCCTGGTGGAGCGGGGCGTGGCCGTGGCCCCGGGACGGGGCTTCGGCCCTGGGGGGAAGGGCTTTATCCGCATCGCCTTGGTGCGCCCCTTGCCGGAGCTCCTCCGGGCCGCGGAGGGCATCCGGGCCCTCGCTACTGAAGGCGCTCCTCGGGGAGCAAACCGCTGAGGCGCCGCTTCACCTCCCCCACCAGGTAGAGGCTTCCCGCCACCACCACCCTGCTTTCCCAAGCCCAAGCCCGCTCCAAGGCCCTTAGGGGGTCCTCCTCCACCGCCGCCCCGGGGAAGAGGGGAAGAAGGGCCCTAGGATCCTCCGCGCGGGGGGAGGCGTAACGGGTGAGGACCACGGGGCCAAGGCCGCGGAGGGCCTCCGCCATGGGGGCGTGGGCCTTGCCCTTGGTGAAGGCAAGGACGAAGGCGGCGGGCAGGAGGCCGTGGAAGCGGAGGGCCTCCCGCAGGGCCAGGGCGCCTTCCGGGTTGTGGGCCCCGTCCAGGAGGACCTCCTTCCCCCCTAGGCTCAGCCTTTCCAGCCTGCCCGGGTTCTCCGTACGGGCCAGGCCCCTTTCCACAGCGTCCCACCCCGCTCCCAAAAGCCTTCCCCCCACCGCCGCCAGGGCCAGGTTTTCCGCCTGGTAGGGGCCGAGGAGGGGAGCTTGGAAGCGCCGCCCCTCCCCTCTAAGGGCCAGGGTGAAGGCGAGGCCCATAGGGGTGGGGGCCACCTCCCCCACGTGGAAGTCCTCCCCCAGGACCCAAAGGGGGGTGCCGAGGGCCCGGGCCTGGGCCTTGAGCTCCTCCAAGCCTTCCCCCCGGGCGGCGGTGAGGGCGGGGACCCCTTGGCGGAAAATCCCTGCCTTCTCCCGGGCCACGTCCCTCAGGGTGGGCCCCAGGACCTCCAGGTGGTCGTGGCCGATGTTGGTGACGAGGGCAAGGGTGGGCTCGGCGGCGTTGGTGGCGTCCAACCTTCCCCCCAGGCCCACCTCGAGGACCGAAAACCCCACCCCCTCCTGGGCGAAGTAGAGGAGGGCCAAAGCGGTGGTGGCCTCAAAGAAGCTCGCCCCCACCGCCTCGGCGTGGGGGCGGACCTCCTCCAGGAGGGAGAGGAGGCGGGCCTCGGGAATGGGCTCCCCCGTGAGGGCGATGCGCTCCCGGAAGGCCACCAGGTGGGGGCTCGTGTAAAGCCCCACCCTAAAGCCCGCCTCCTCCAGGATGGCGGCGAGGGCCCGGGCGGCGGTGCCCTTCCCGTTCGTCCCCCCCACCAGGGCCACGGGGTAGGCCTCCTGGGGGTTGCCCAAGCGGGCCAGGAGGGCCCGGATGCGCTCCAGGCCCAGGGTCACCACCCCCTGGCGGGCGTAGAGCCAGGCCAAGGGGTCCATCTAGCCCCTGGGGGCCGCCTTGCAAGTGGGGCAGAGCCCCCTAAAGGCCACCTCGGCCGCCCGCACCTCCACCCCGGGGTGGGCCTCCTGGGCCAAGGTCACCAAATCGGGAAGCGCCACCTCCAGGTCCACGATGGCCCCACAGGCCTCGCAGATGAGGTGCAGGTGGGGGTGGAGGTTGGCGTCGTACCGGGTGGCCTCCCCCGCCTTGGTGATGGGCACCAGATACCCCTCCGCCACCAGGGCCTCGAGGGTGCGGTACACCGTGCCCAGGCTCACCTTGGGCACCACCTTGCGCACCTCCTGGTAGATCCAGGCGGCGTCCGGGTGGTGGTGGGCCTTTTGCACCACCTCCAGGATGGCCTTGCGCTGGCGGGTCAGACGCTTCAGCGCCATCAGCCCCACTATACCCCAAACCCCACTAAACCGCTCGGGTTTGGGCGAGGATCTCCCGCCCCCCCTGTTCCAGGACGTCTTGGGCGAGCTCCAGTCCCAGCTCCTCCGCCTCCGAGGCGTCCCCCTCAATCTCCGCCCGGATGAAGCTCTTGCCGTCAGGGGAGAAAAGCCCCCCCTCCAGGACCAAGGTGCCGTCCTCCGCCACTTGGGCCAAGGCCCCCACGGGGGCCAGGCAACCCGCCCCAAGACCTTTGAGGAAAGCCCTTTCCGCCCGCACCCGGTCGTGGGAGGGGTGGTGGTGGAGGGCGTAGCAGAGCTCCTCCGCCAGGTCATCCCCCTGCCGCACCTCCAGGGCCAAGGCCCCCTGGCCCGGGGCAGGGAGCATCACCTCGGGCTCCAGGAACTGGTCAATGCGGTTCCTGAGGTCCAGCCGCAAAAGCCCCGCCGCCGCCAGGACGATGCCGTCGTACTCCCCGTTGCCTAGGGCGGCCAAGCGGGTGTCCACGTTCCCCCTCAGCTCCCTCACCAACAAATCCGGCCGGTGGGCGAGAAGTTGCGCCTTGCGGCGCACGGAGCTCGTGCCCACCACCGCCCCTTGGGGCAGGTCCTCCAGGCGCTTGTAGGCCCTGCCCAGGAAGACGTCCCGGGGGTCCTGCCGCCGGGGAATGGCGGCGATCTTGAGTCCTGGGGGCTCCTCCGTGGGCAGGTCCTTGAGGGAGTGCACGGCGATGTCAATCTCCCGGGAGAGCAGGGCCTCCTGAAGCTCCTTGACGAAGATGGCCTGCTCCCTAGGGTCCGCCCCCTGGTCCCCCCGGGTCTTCACCGTCTTGACCTTAAACTCCGCCTCGGGCCAGCTCTCCTTGAGGCGCTCCACCACCCACCGGGTCTGGGCCAGGGCGAGGGCGCTGCCCCGGGTTCCCACCACGATGACGCGCATACTTTCCCATAGTACACGAGGGCCCTTATTCCAGGGCGAGGCCCAAGGGGTCCTCCAATAGCCCGGCCAGGTGGCGGCAGAAGCGGGCGGCCTCCGCCCCGTCAATGAGGCGGTGGTCGTAGGTAAGGCTAAAGGGCATATAGAGCCGCGGCACGAAGGCCTCCTTCTCCGCATCCCAAACGGGCTTCATCTGGGAGCGGGAAACCCCTAGGATGGCCACCTCGGGCCAGTTGACGATGGGGGTGAAACCCACCCCGCCGATCCCGCCCAGGTTGGAGAGGCTAAAGGTACCCCCTTGCATCTCCTCGGGGGCGAGCTTGCGCTCCCTCGCCCTTTCGGAAACCTCCTGAAGCTCCCGGGCCAGGCGCAAAACCCCCTTCTGGTCCACGTCCCGGATTACCGGGACCAGGAGGCCGTGGGAGGTGTCCACGGCCACGCCGATGTGCACGTAGTCCTTGTAGATGACCTCGGCCTTTTCCGCATCTATGGAGGCGTTGAACTTGGGGAAGGCCTTCAAGGTGAGGGCCAAGGCCTTGAGGAGGAAGGCGGTGAGGGTGAGGCGGAAACCCCTTTCCTCCGCCTTCTTGGCGTAGCGCTTGCGCAAAGCCTCCAACTCGGTGATGTCCGCCTCGTCAAAGTGGGTGACCATGGGCACCTGGGCCCAGGCCTGGGCCATGGCCCTTAGGGTGGCCTTGCGCACCCCGCTCATGGGCTCGGTGCGCACCGGGCCCCACTTGGCGAAATCGGGCAGCTTGGGGGTAGGTGGGGTGGGGAGCACCTCCGCGGGCGCCTCCACAAGCCCCGCCGCCCGGCGCACGTCCTCCTCCGTGATGCGCCCGGCGAGGCCCGTGCCCCGCACCCCCGCGAGGTCCACCCCTAGCTCCCGGGCAAGCCGCCTTATGGAAGGAGCAGCGGGGATGAGACGGCGCTCCTCCGAAGGGAAGGCCTCCTGCAGCCTGGGCACCCCCGGGGAAGGGGCCTCCGGGGCTTGGGGCTTGGGGGAAGCGGAGGGTGCCCCCTCGGGTTCCTTAGCGGGCGGCTCCGCCCCGGCTTGGGCCTCGCCTTCCCCGGCAAGCTCCAAGAAGGGCTGGCCCGGGCGCACCTCGTCCCCCACCTTGACCAAAACCCGCTTCACCACCCCGCCCGCCTCCGCAGGCACCTCCATCACCGCCTTATCGGTCTCCAGCTCCAAGACCGGCTGGCCGGGGGCCACCTGGTCCCCTTCCTTGACCAGGACCCCCACCACCGTGGCCGCGCTCACGTTATCGCCCAACTGGGGAAGCCTAAGTTCCATGCCTCGCCTCCTAGCGCCTGTGGGGCGGCACTTCCTCTAGCTTAAGGCCTAGCTCCGCCCGCGCCTTTTCCAAGACCTCGGCCCCCACCTTGCCCTCCTCCTGGAGGAGGGCAAGGGCGGCGTAGGCGATATGCCTTGCGTCCACCTCAAAGAAGTCCCGGAGGGCCTCCCGGGTGTCCGAGCGGCCGAAACCGTCGGTGCCCAAGGCGCAGAAGGGGCGGCCCACGTGGTCCCGCACCAGGTTGGGCAGGGCCTTGAGGTAGTCCGTGGCCGCCACCACCGGGCCCTCGTGCCCCTCCAACACCGCCCGCACGTGGGGGGTTCGCGCCTTGCCGAGGAGCCTCCTTTCCCGTTCCGCCTCCATGGCGTCGTAGTAAAGGGCCTTGTAGCTGGTGGCGCTCCAAACGTCCGCCACCACGCCGTACTGGGCCAGAAGGTCTTGGGCTTTGATGGCCTCGGGGAGGATGGGCCCCGTGCCCCATAGCTGCACCCTGGGGCCCTTCCCCTCCCCTTTGCGGAAGAGGTAAAGCCCTTTGAGGATGCCTTCCTTCACCTCCTCCCGGGGCTCGGGCATGGGGGGGTGGACGTAGTTCTCGTTCTCTATGGTGATGTAGTAGAAGACGTCCTCCCCTTTCCCGTACATGCGCGTAAGCCCGTCCTCCAGGATCACGGCGAACTCGTAGGCGAAGGCGGGGTCGTAGGCCAGGAGGTTGGGAGCGGCCAGGGCGTAGATATGGCTTTGGCCGTCCTGGTGTTGCAGCCCCTCCCCAAGAAGCGTGGTGCGCCCGGCGGTGGCCCCGAGGAGGAAGCCCCGCGTGCGCTGGTCGGCAGCGGCCCAGACCAGGTCCCCAATCCGTTGCAGGCCGAACATGGAGTAGGTGATGAGGAAGGGGATGGTGGGGATGCCCCAGTGGGCGTAGGCGGTGCCGGCGGCGATGAAGTCGGCCATGGCCCCAGCCTCGGTGATCCCCTCCTCCAGGATCTGGCCCTCCTTGCTCTCCTTGTAGGCGGTGAGGGTACCGGCGTCCACGGGGATGTAGAGCTGCCCCTGAGGGGAGTAGACGCCCACCTGGGCGATTAGAGCCTCCATGCCAAAGGTGCGGGCCTCGTCGGGGACGATGGGCACGATGAGCTTGCCGAGGGTGGGGTGGCGGAGGAGCTTGGCCAGGATGCGCACGAAGGCCATGGTGGTGGAGATCTCCCGTCCCCCAGAGCCCTCGTAGAACTCAAGGAAGAAGTCCTCCCCCGGCACCTCGAGGCCCCCCTGAAAGCGCACCCGCCTTTCGGGGAGGAAGCCGCCTAAGGCCATCCGCCTCTCCTTCAGGTAGCGCACCTCGGGGGAGTCCTCCCCGGGGTGGTAGTAGGGGAGGTCCTTGAGCTTCTCCTCCGGTATGGGGATGCCCAGGAAAGCCCTGGCCTCCTTAAGGTCCTCCTCCGTGAGCTTCTTCACCTGGTGGGCCACGTTCTTGGCCATGGCCGTGGGCCCCATGCCGTAGCCCTTGATGGTGCGGGCCAGGATGACCACGGGGCTTCCCTTGTGCTCCACCGCCATCTTGTAGGCGGCGTAGATCTTCCTGAGGTCGTGGCCCCCACGGCTACGGGTGAGCTCGGTGAGCTCCTCGTCCGTCATCCCCTCAATGAGCCTCTTGAGCTCGGGGGTGTTGAAGAAGCGCTCCCTCAGCTCCTTGCCGCCAAAGGCGGCGTAGCGCTGGCTCTCCCCGTCCACCAAGGCCTCAAAGCGGCGGAGGAGGTGGCCCTCCTTGTCCTTGGCGATGAGGGCATCCCAGGCGGAGCCCCAGACGATCTTGATCACCCGCCAGCCCGCCCCCCGGTAAAGCCTTTCCAGCTCCTGGATGATCTTGGAGTTGCCCCGCACGGGCCCGTCCAGGCGCTGGAGGTTGCAGTTCACCACGAAGATCAGGTTGTCCAGGTTCTCCCGGGCGGCGAGGTGCAAGGCCCCCACGGTCTCGGGCTCGTCGTGCTCCCCATCCCCCAGGAAGGCCCAGACCTTGGCGGAGCTTTTGGGCTTGAGGCCGCGGTCCTCGAGGTAGCGCATGAAGCGGGCCTGGTAGATGGCCTGGATGGGTCCCAGGCCCATGGAAACCGTGGGGAACTCCCAGAAATCCGGCATGAGCCAGGGATGGGGGTAGCTGGAAAGCCCCCGTCCCCCGGGCACCGGGGGGTGGACCTCCCGCCGGAAGTTCTCCAGCTCCGCCTCGCTAAGCCTCCCCTCCAGAAAGGCCCGGGCGTAAATCCCGGGGGAAGCGTGCCCCTGGAAGAAGACCAGGTCCCGGTCCAACCCCGCCTCCGGACCCCGGAAGAAGTGGTTGAAGCCCACCTCAAAAAGCTCGGCGATGGAGGCGTAGGTGGAGATGTGCCCCCCGATGCCGTCCGCCTTCTGGTTGGCCCGCACAACCATCATGGCGGCATTCCAGCGGAGGATGTTGGCGATGCGCCGTTCCAGTTCCATATCCCCCGGGTAAGGGGGCTCCTTCTCCTTGGGGATGGTGTTCAGGTAGGGGGTGGAAAGGCGGTTTTGCGGGAAGTACCCCTGTAGGTAAAGGTACTCGTCCAAAAGGCGCAAAAGCTCCTCCACCCGCTCAAACCCCTCCACCTGGAGGACGTACTCCAAGGACTCCACCCACTCCCGGTTCTCCACCTCCAGGAAGCGGGCCCGCTCCTCCGGGGATAGGGCCATCCAGGCTTCCTTTAGCGCGCGCTCCGTCATGCTTCCCCCCTTTGGCGGCCAACTACACTACACCGACTCATTCCCCAGTCTGGGGCAAAGGGAACCGGATGTCCAATAGAAAGGTTCAGGGCAAGGTGATAAACTTTTCTTATCATGAACCTGCGCCGCCTAAGGCTCTTCCTCTTGTTGGCGGAAGAGGGGAATTTCCACAAGGCGGCGGAGCGGGCCTACCTCTCCCAGCCCGCCCTCTCCCAGCAGATCCAGGCCCTGGAACGGGAACTGGGGGTGCGGCTCCTGGAAAGGAAACCCTTCCGCCTCACCCCGGCGGGGGAGGTGCTCAAGGAGGAAGGAGGCCGCCTCCTCCTCGAGGTGGAGGCGCTCAAGGAAAAGGTGCGCCGGGCGGGCTGGCAGGCCCTCCGCTTCGGGGTACCGGAAAACCTCCTCCCCGACCTCATGCCCCTTCTAGACCACCTACGCCGGGGGCTGGGCCAGGCGGTGGAGGTCCTGGAGATGCACACCCCCGAGCAGGTGAAGGCCCTGAAGGAGGGGCGGCTGGACTACGGCCTGGCCGGGCTCCGGGTGGAGGACCCGGCCATCGGGGAGGAGCCCCTCTTGAAGGTCCCCATCGTGGTCCTCCTCCCGGAAAGCCATCCCCTGGCCGCCAAGGAGCGGGTACCCCTGGCCGCCTTGAAGGAGGAACCCTTCTTGCTCCTTCCCAAAGAGGCCCTTCCCCCCCTGCACGAGGCCTTTATGGCGGTGTTCCGCCGGGCAGGGTTTACCCCCAAGGTGGCCCGGGAGGTGGCCCGTTTTCCCCAGGCGGTGAGCCTGGTGGCCGCCGGGGTAGGGGTCTACCTCACCCTGGCCCCTTACCGCATCTTTCCCCACCCCGGGACGGTGCTCAAACCCTTGGCCGAGGAGGCGTCCCTCCAGGTTTCCCTCATCTACCGCAAAAACCCACCCCCGCCCCGCTTGGAGGAGGTGCGGGAACTCCTAAAAGCCCTGGTCCTTTAGGCCTGGAGGCCGGGGGGTTCGCCTTCCCCCCAGCTCAGCTCCACCAGGCCGATGAGCTCCTCCACGGGTACGCCGTAGTCCCGGGAAAGGCGGGTGATCTCGTGGCCCAGCCGCCTCAGGTGGGCGAGCTGGGCGGGGCTCGCCTCGTGGGCCAACTCCAAAAGCCAAGAGAGGAGGGTTTCCGCCTCCTCGTCGGTGAGGCCGTCGGTCAGGGCCTCGTCCTCCAAAAGCAGGTGGGCTGGGTCTTCCCTCATCGCCTCCTTAGCGTCTCCTCCGGGCGCACCAGGCCGAGCCTGCGGGCTAGGGCCTCGAGGTGGGCGGGGTCCTGGGCCGCCGCCACCTGGGTCCTAAGCTCGGCCACCCGGGCCTCGGCCCGGGCGATGGCCTCCTCTAGCCTAGCCCTTTCCCCCGCCAAGCGGTAGGCCCGCACCCCCTCCTGGCCCAAAAGGAAAAGGGCATGGGCCACCCCCAGGGCGAAGACCAGGTGCAGGATGCGGTAGACGGGCCGCTCCAAGGTGGCCCCATTATACCCCGGCTGGGCGCTTGCGGTTTAGCCAGAACCCTCTCAAAATAAGAAGGAGAAGCTTGGCAAAAGTTCCTCCAGAAGAAGCGCCTTTGGGGCGGAAGTTGTGGATTATACTTGTTTAACATCGCTCAAGTGTTGCATTTGCACACACCCTATGTATACTGGAATTGAAAGGAAGGAGGAGCCATGCCAAGGACCAAGGAAAGGGAAAACTATCGGGCGCGGCTAAAAGCGGTGGGGTTGCGGCACACCTTGCCCCGGGAGCGTATCCTAAGCTTCCTGGACCGGAAGAACGTCCACCCCACCCCGGAGGAGCTCTACCAGGGCCTGAAGAAGCGGGGCTACGATATCGGCCTTTCCACCGTTTACCTGAACCTGCACGTCCTGCGGGAGCACGGCCTCATCTACGAGTTCAAGGATCCCAAGGGCTACACCCGGTACGACGGGTACAACGAGCCCCACCTGCACCTGGTCTGCACCTCCTGCGGCAAGGTGGAGGACCTCCTGCTGAAGAACCTGCCCGAGCTGGACCTCGAGCCCGCCCTCAAAGCGGCCGCCGAGCGCACGGGCTGGGCCCTGGAAGGCTTCCGCCTGGAGTTCCGGGGCAAGTGCCCAAACTGCCAGGGCTAAGGGAGGCGGCTTAAGGGCCCGGGGGATTCCCCGGGCCCCGTTTACCCTTGGGCCAAGGTTTCCGCCAGGCGCAGGACGGTCCGCACCCCGAAGCCCGTCCCCCCTTCCGGCCCCAGGGCGTGGGCCTTCTTGGCAAAAGCGGGCCCGGCGATGTCCAGGTGGACCAGGGGCACCTTCACGAACTCCGCCAGAAAAAGGGCCGCGGTGATGGCCCCGCCGTTTCGGTCCCCCACGTTCTTCAGGTCGGCCACGGGGCTTTTAAGCTTCTCCCGGTAGGCCTTTTCCAAGGGCATGGGCCAGACCTTCTCCCCAGCCTCCTCCGCCGCCTTCCGCACCTTTTCCCCAAAGTCCGCTTCCGTGGCGAAAAGGGCCGCCACCTCCTCCCCCAAGGCCACCACCGCCGCCCCCGTGAGGGTGGAAAGCTCCAGGATGCGCTCGGCCCCTTGCCGCTCCGCATAGGCCAGGGCGTCCGCCAGGGTGAGGCGCCCTTCGGCGTCGGTGTTCATCACCTCCACGGTCTTGCCGGAAAGGGTCTTGAGCACATCCCCCACCCGGTAGGCCCGGCCCGAGATCAGGTTCTCGCAGGCGGCCACATAGCCCCACAGCTCTAAGGGAAGGCCGAGGAGGGCCGCCGCCTTAAAGGCCCCGAGCACCGCCGCCGCCCCCGCCATGTCCGACTTCATGGTGACCATGCTCTCCGTGGGCTTTAGGGAGTAGCCCCCGGAGTCAAAGGTGAGGCCCTTGCCCACCAGGTCCAGCCTCCCCTTGGCCCCTTCCGGGCGGTAGCGGAGGCAAATAAAGCGGGGCGGGTTTTCCGAGCCTTGCGCCACCGCCAGGAAAGCCCCCATGCCCAGCTCCCGGATGGCCTTTTCGTCCAGGACCTCCACCTCCACCCCAAGCGCCCTTAGGGAGAGGGCCGCCTCCGCCAGGGCCTCGGGGGTGAGGAGGTTTGGGGGCTCGTTCACCAGGTCGCGGGCGAAGTAAACCCCTTCCGCCACCTTTCTCGCCCGCGCCAACGCCTCGGGCTCGGCGCCGCAAAGCTCCAAGGCCAAGGGCTTTTCCTCCTTCTCCGTCTTGTGGCGGGTGTAGCGGTAGGCTCCCAAATAGAGCCCTTCCGCCAAGGGATAGGTTTCCGCCACCTCCTCCACAAGTACCCGGGGGAAGGATAGCCGCCCGAGGACCTGGGCAAGCCGGCCCCCAGCCGCCCTCAGGTCCTCCCCCAGGGCGAAGAGGAGGACATGCCCTTCCGGCGTGGCGAGGAGGAGATGGTCCCCCGCCTCCTTAAGCCCCGCCCCCTTCCAGGACCGGCGCAGAAGCCCGCCCAAACGGGCGTCCAGGGCCTCCCCTTGGGGCAAAAGGGCTCCTTTGTGCACGAAGGCCACCTTCAAGGGTGCTTCCGCTTCCAGAAAGCTTGCCTGGCTAGCGCTTAGGGTGATCACGCCTAGGGTTATACCACGCCGCCCGTGGCAGAATGGGAAGGATGCGCTTCTTGCTCTTGGCCAAACCGGCGGCCCTGGGGGGGGCTGCGGCCCTCGAGGGCGTGATGATGAAGGCCCCCTGGGCCTGGGCCCTGGCGGTCCGGCTCCCGAACGGCCAAATCCACGTGGAGCGCCACGAGGAGCCTGCCCTCACCGAGCGCTACCCTTTAGCCCGCCTCCCCCTCCTCCGCGGGGTGGTGGCCCTCTTGGACGCCCTTTCCGTGAGCTACCGGGCCCTGGCCCGGAGCGCTGAACTCGTAGGGGGCGAGGAGGAGGTGCCCAAAGGGGCCCTGTGGGGCACGGTGGCGGTGAGCCTCCTCCTTGGGGTGGCCCTCTTCATCGTCCTACCGGGGTTTTTGGCCGGGCTCCTTCTGGATCCCGCCCGCTTTCCCCTCCTCTACAACCTCCTGGCGGGCCTCATCAAGGTGGGCATCCTGGTGGGCTACCTCCTTTTCATCGGGCGCATGCCCGAGATCCGGCGGTTTTTCATGTACCACGGAGCGGAACACAAGGCCATCCACGCCTTTGAGAAGGGGCTTCCCCTGACCGTGGAGAACGTCATGGCCCAGCCCCGCTTCCACCCCCGGTGCGGCACCACCTTCATCGCTTTCGTGATCGTGGTCTCCATCCTGGTCTACAGCCTGATCCCTGCCCCCGAGGTGCTCTGGTGGCGGCTACTGGCCCGGGTCCTCTTCCTGCCGGTGGTGGCGGCCTTGGCCTTTGAGCTCCTCTACTTCTCCGCCCGCCATGAGGATCCCCTTTCCCGCCTCCTACGGGAACTGGGATTCCGCTTCCAGGCCCTCACCGTGGCCGAGCCCACCCCGGAGATGGTGGAGGTGGCCATAAGGAGCACGGAAGCCGCCTTGGGCGAGCGAGTGGTGGCATGAGGAAGACGGTCCTGGTGGCCATGTCGGGAGGGGTGGACTCCTCGGTTTCCGCCTACCTCCTGAAGGAGGCGGGGTACGAGGTGGTGGGGGCCATGATGCGCTTCTGGCCCGAGGAGCCGCCCAAGCCTTCCCTGGAACTCCCGGCAGGGCGGGCCTGGGAAAGCTGCTGCACCCCCGAGGCCGCCTACGAGGCCCGAAGGGTGGCGGAAACCTTGGGCATCCCCTTCTACCTGCTGGATTACCGGGAGACCTTTGAGGAGGCCATCATAAAGCCTTTCCTCCAGGATTACGCCCGGGGCCGCACCCCCAACCCCTGCACCCGCTGCAACACCTTTGTGAAGTTCGGGGCCCTCCTCAAGCAGGCGAAGCGCCTGGGCTTGGATTACGTGGCCACCGGCCACTATGTGCGCCGGGAAGGGGAGGCCCTCCTGAGGGGCGTGGACCCCCGGAAGGACCAAAGCTACTTCCTCTGGGGCACCTCCAAGGAGGCCCTTCCCCACCTCCTCTTTCCCGTGGGGGGGATGACCAAGGCCGAGGTGCGGGCCCTGGCGGAAAAGGCCGGGCTCCCCACCGCCAGGAAGCCGGAAAGCCAAAACCTCTGCTTCGTAGCCGGGGACCTAAGGTCCTTCCTTAAGGAAAGGCTTAAGCCCCGCCCTGGACCCCTGGTGGACGCCCTTACCGGGGAGGTGGTGGGGGAGCACCAAGGAGCAAGCCTCTACACCATCGGCCAGCGCAAGGGCCTTGGGCTTTACAAGCCCCACCTGGAGCGGTACGTGGTGGGGCTAGACCCCGTGGCCAACGTGGTCTACGTGGGACCCAAGGAGGCCGCCCTATGGCAGGGCCTAGAGGGAGAAGGGGCTAACCTCCTCACCGAGCTCCCCGAGGAGGTGGAGGTGCAGGTGCGCTACCGCACCCTCCCGGTGAAGGCCCGGGTGGAGTCCCTAAACCCCTTGCGCCTCCGCTTCGCCAGTCCGGTCTTCGCCGTGACCCCGGGGCAAAGCGCCGCCTTCTACCGGGGGGAGAGGCTTCTTGGGGGTGCGGTGATCCGGAGGGGGCTTTACAACCTGGCGGGCCTCGCTCAACCGGAAGGTTATCTCGAGGCCGAACGGACGATGGGGCACCTGACCTTTTCCTGACAAACAACCCCCATAGTAGGGCTGGGAGGTTTGAGATGCGAAAGCTAGCGGTCCTAGGAATCTTGGCTTTGGTAGGCTCGGCAGTGGCCCAAGGCACCGTAACCCTGGTGGGAGCAGGGTCCACCTTCGCTTATCCCATATTGGCTAAATACGGGGATGAGTACACCCGCCTCACGGAGGGGAAGGTGCGCATCAACTACCAGTCCATCGGTTCCGGTGGCGGTATCCGCCAGTTTCTGGAGCAAACGGTGCACTTTGGCGCCAGCGATGCTCCCCTTTCCGACGAGATAATGAAGGACGTGCGGACCCGTTTTAAAACCAACGCCCTTAACATCGGCTATGCCCTGGGAGCCGTGGTGCCAGCCTATAACCTGCCCGGGGTACGGGAAACCCTTCGTTTCTCCGGCCCGGTGCTCGCGGACATCTTCCTGGGCAAGATCAAGACCTGGAATGACCCTGCCCTGCAGGCGTTGAACCCCCAGGTGAAGCTTCCCCCCCTGCCCATCACCGTGGTGCACCGCTCCGACGGGTCGGGCACCACCTACGTCTGGGTGGACTACCTTTCCAAGGTTTCCTCCGAATGGGCCAGCAAGGTGGGGAGGGGCACCAGCGTCCAGTGGCCGGTGGGCATAGGAGGCAAGGGCAATGAGGGGGTAGCTGGAGCGGTGAAGCAGACCCCTGGCGCCATCGGTTACGTGGAAGTCACTTACGCTAAGCAGAACAACCTAAGCTACGGGGCTGTCCAGAATAAGTCAGGGCGCTTCATCCTGGCAGACCTGGCCTCCATCAAGGCTGCCGCCAACGTGCCCCTCCCTGGGGACATGCGGGTCTCCATCACCGACACCCAGGCTCCTGACGGCTATCCCATCGCCAGCTTCACCTACATGCTGCTTTACGAAGACCTCTCCGCTAACAAGGCGGTGAAGAACGAAGCTGAGGCCCGTGCCCTGGTGGAGTTCGTGAAGTGGGTCCTCACTGAGGGGCAAAAGTACAACGAGCCCCTCACCTACGGGGCCTTGGCTTCGGTGCCCCAGCAACGGGCCCTATCCCTCCTTTCCCGGGCGACCTACGGGGGTAAGCCCATCGGGAAGGAGATCGTAGGGCGCTAGGCTTCCAATGGGGAAAGGGGTGGCCTTTCTGCGGGCCACCCCTTATCTTGAAAAGGGGTTGTCCATGAAGCGGCTTTACACCCATTTCGGCGACCGCGCCTTTGCCGGGACCCTGCTCCTTTTGGCCTTGGGAGTGGCCGTTCTGGCCGTTCTCATGGCCTTTGAGCTTTACCAAGGGGGAAGCTTGGCCCTAAGCCGCTTTGGCCTTTGGGGGTTTGCCCTTGGCAGCCAATGGGACCCGGTAATCCAAAAGTCCTTTGGTGCGTGGCCCTATATTTTGGGAACGGTCCTTGTAAGCCTCTCTGCCCTTCTCCTTTCCTTCTTTCCCGCCTTGGCCACCGCCATCTTTGCCGCCGAGTACGCCCCTAGGTGGCTAGCCCAGATCATCAACTTCCTGCTGGACCTCATGGCAGCGGTGCCCAGCGTGGTGTATGGGCTTTGGGGCATCTTCGTCCTGGCCCCTTGGATCCGGGACCAGGTGCAGCTTCCCCTCTACCTGTGGGCCGCGGAGAAAGCCCCTTGGCTTCTCCCCCTCCTGGGAAATCCCACGGGCTATGGGCTTATGACCGCGATCCTGATCCTGGCCTCCATGATCATCCCTTTCACCGCGGCCTTAGCCCGGGACGCCATCGCCCTGGTACCTCGGGAGCACAGGGAAGCAGCCTACGCCTTGGGTGCCACCCGCTGGGAAGTCATGCGCATGGCCATCCTGCCCCTGGCCCGTGGAGGCATTATCGCCGGCGCCTTTCTCGCCTTAGCCCGAGCCATAGGTGAAACCATGGCGGTGACCATGGTTATCGGCAACTCCCACAAGCTTCCCTACACCCTCTTCGGTGGAGCAGCCACCATGCCCAGCGTCATCGCCAACGAGTTCACCGAAGCCGTTGAGGACCTCCACCTCTCCGCCCTTATAGCCGTAGGCTTCCTGCTTTTTTGGGTTTCCATGGCGGTTAACTTCATCGCCGCCTACCTCCTGAGACGCCAAGAACGCCTGGTCAAAGGGGTGATGTGATGCTTCCTGCTGGTCAAGTACGAAGACCGGAAAAGGAACTGGCCCTTAGAGCCCGCTACCGCAAAGAACGCTTCATGATGATTTTGGTGGGCCTAGGCACCGGCCTAGCTTTCCTGGTCCTCTTCCTGGTCATAGCCTACGCCTTGGCCCAAGGGGCAGGTGCCCTCAACCTGGATTTTTTCCTTAAGGACATGCATCCGCCGGGGGAAACCGGCGGTGGCTTAAGGCAGGCTATTGTGGGAACCCTGATCGTGGACGGGCTAGGGCTCCTCATCGCCTTACCCTTTGGCCTGGCAGCGGGAATTCTTTTGGCGGAGTACCCCGATCACCCGGTAAATCCCTTCCTGAGGCTCCTCTCCGATACCCTAAACGGGATGCCGGCCATTCTTTTTGGTCTTCTGGCCTTTGTCCTTCTCGTCAAGCCCATGGGGGGGTTCTCCGGCCTATCCGGCAGTTTCGCCCTGGGCTTCCTCATGATCCCCATCCTGGCCAGAAGTACCGAGGGGGTGCTTAGCCTAGTACCCAAGGAGATCCGGGAAGCAGGGCTGGCCTTAGGCCTTCCCCGCTGGCGCGTGATCCTTTCCCTTGTCCTGCCCACCGCCCGGGCTGGACTCATCACCGGGGTGCTCTTGGCCTTCGCCCGGGCGGCAGGAGAGGCAGCTCCGCTCCTCTTTACCGCTTTCGGTAGCCCTCTTTTGGAGCTCAACCTCCTTAAGCCCATGGATACCCTTCCCTTGCGACTATTTGCCTTTGCCATAAGCCCCTATGATGACTGGCACCGCCAGGCCTGGGCGGCAGGGCTAGTGCTCTTTGGGCTGATTACCCTGACCAGCCTGCTGGCACGGTGGGCCTCGAGGAGGATCTAAATGTTCCAGGACATCAAGGAAAAGGAAGCCGTAAGCGTGCACATGGAATCCAGGAGCCTAGTGGTCCGCTACGGGAACCGCGTGGGCGTAGGGGTTGGAAATGGGGTAAACCTCCCCATTTACCGGCACCAGATCACAGCCCTCATCGGGCCCTCAGGATGCGGCAAGACCACTTTTTTGCGCGCCCTGAACCGGATGCATGACCTAACCCCCATCGCCCGGGTGGAAGGAGAGGTGCTTTTGGATGGGAAAAACATCTACGCTCCCGGGGTGGACCCGGTACTGATACGCCGGCGGGTGGGGATGGTTTTCCAAAAGCCCACGGCCTTTCCCACCATGTCCATCTACGATAACGTGGCAGCGGGACTGAAGCTGGTAGGTATAAGGGACAAGCGCCGTCTGGACGAGGCTGTGGAACGGGCGCTCCGGGGAGCCGCTTTGTGGGATGAGGTGAAAGACCGCCTCCGGGCTCCGGCCAGCGGCCTATCCGGTGGGCAGCAACAACGCCTCACCATTGCCCGCGCCTTGGCGGTGGAGCCTGAGGTGCTCCTCATGGACGAACCCACCGCCAGCCTGGATCCCATCTCCACCCAGGCTATAGAGGACCTCCTTCTCTCATTGAAGGAGCAGGTGACCATCGTCATCGTAACCCATAACATGCAGCAGGCAGCCCGCGTTTCCAACTACACCGCCTTCTTTCTCAACGGGGAAATGGTGGAATTCGGTCCCACGGAAGCCATCTTCACCAAACCGCGGGATCCTCGCACGGAAGCCTACGTTACCGGCCGTTTCGGCTAAACTTAGGGCATGCCCCCTATCGGACTCCTTTTCCTCACCCTTTTCAACAGCATCCTAGGGCTTTCCATCCTCTTTCCCATCTTGGGGCCCCTGGGGCGGGAGCTTGGGCTCACCGAGGTCCAGGTGGGCCTTTTCTCCACCGGCTATGCCCTCATGCAGTTTCTCCTTTCCCCCTTATGGGGAAGGCTTAGCGAGCGCGGGCGCAAGCCCATCCTCCTTTTGGGCATCCTGGGCTTTGGCATCAGCTTCCTGCTCTTTGGCCTGTTTGCCCTTCTGGGGCAAAAGGGGTTCTTCTCCCCCGGCCTCCTCTTCCTCCTCCTTCTCCTAACCCGGCTTCTGGGCGGGGCCTTTAGCTCCGCCACCCTGCCCACGGCCCAGGCCTACGTGGCGGACGTCACGGGCAGGGAAAACCGCACCGCCGGCATGGCCCTTTTGGGGGCGGCCTTTGGCCTGGCGGTGATCCTGGGGCCGGCCTTGGGGGCGGGGCTCGCCGCGGTTTTTGGGCTCTTGGCCCCGGTCTTCTTCGCTAGCGGCCTGGCCCTTTTCAACGCCCTCTTCGTGGCCCTGGTCCTGCCCGAGTCCCGCCCCCAAGGGGAAGCGCCCAAAGGGCGGCTTTCCCCATGGGACGGGAGGGTTTTCCCGCTTTTGCTCTTGGGCTTCGCCCTGAGCCTTTCCAGCGTGGCCCTGGAGCAGACCATCGCCTTTTACTTCCAGGACCGCTTGGGCCTGGGTGGGGTGGAAACCGCCCGCAAGGTGGGGATGGCCTTGGTGCTCTACGGGCTTGTGGCGGTCTTCATCCAGGGGGTTTTGGTGCGGAAGCTCGCTTGGCCCCCAAGGACGCTCCTCCTTTTGGGGCTTCCCGTGGGGATTTTGGGGTTTTCCCTATTGGCGGTGGCCCACACCTTTCCCCTCCTCGCTCTAGGCCTTGCCCTGCAGGGGGCGGGGGCGGCCCTGGCGGGACCGGGGGTGACCGCGGCCCTTTCCCTGGCGGTGGGGGAGGGGGAGCAGGGGCTCGTGGCGGGGTTAAATAGCGCCGCCCAGGCCCTGGGGCGGATGCTTGGGCCCATTTTAGGCACCGGGCTATACCGCACGGCCCCCGAGGCCCCTTACCTCCTTGGGGCGGGGCTTTTGGGGCTTTCCCTTCTCCTCCTCCCCGCCCTCTTCCGGCGGGTAAAGCTCTGATGCGCCTTCTCCTCCTTCGGCAGAAGAACTTCCGCAACCTGGCCTTTTCCGCCTTCCGGCCGCCCCAGGGCCTCTTCGCCCTGGTGGGGGGAAACGCCCAGGGGAAGACGGGGCTTCTTTGGGGCATCCACCTCGTGCTCGGGGGGGAGGTGCGGGCCACCTTGGGGGACCTGGTGCGCTTTGGGGAGGAGGAGGCCTGGCTCTTCGCCGAGGTGGAAACCGAGCTGGGGGTCTTCCGGGTGGAGCAGCGCCTTACCCCCGAGGGAAGGATGGTTTTCCTGAACGAGAAAGCCGTGAGCCTGAAGGCGCTTTGGGAGCTTCCCGGCTCGGTGCTGGTTTCCCCCGAGGACGTGGAGGTGGTCCTGGGAGCCAAGGAGGAGCGTCGGGGCTTCCTGGACCGGCTCATCGGGCGCTTTTCCCGCCGCTACACCGCCCTCCTTTCCGCCTACGAGAAGGCCCTGAGGCAGCGGAACGCCCTGCTTAAGGCGGGGGGGGAGGGCCTTCAGGCCTGGGACCGGGAGCTCGCCCGCTACGGGGAGGAGATCATGGCCTTGCGGCGCCGTTTTGTGCGGCGTTTTCTGCCCACTTTCCAGGAGGTGCACCGAAGCCTGGCTTCCCTCGAGGCGGGCCTTACCCTGGAGGAAACGGTGCGGGGGAACTTCCTGGAGGCGCTGGCCGAGCGGCGGGAAGAGGAGCGTGAGCGGGGGCAGACCCTGGTGGGCCCCCACCGGGACGACCTCGTCTTCCTCCTGGCGGGCCGCCCCGCCCACCGCTTCGCCAGCCGGGGGGAGGCCAAGGCCCTGGCCCTGGCCCTGCGGCTAGCGGAGCACCGCCTCCTTTGGGAGCACCACGGGGAGGCGCCCCTCCTCCTGGTGGACGAGTGGAGCGAGGAGCTGGACGAGGCGCGAAGGCGGGCGGTCCTGGCCTACGCCCAAGGGCTTCCCCAGGCGGTTTTGGCGGGGCTTTGGGCCCCGGAAGGCGTCCTTGTGTGCACCATGGAAGGAGGGGTGGTGCTATGCCCTGGCGGCTAAAGGACCTGGTGCCCGAGGCCCTGAAGAAGGCGGGGGGCAAGGAAAAGCTCCGGCGCGGGCTTGTGCTCGCCGCCTGGAAGGAGGTGGTGGGCAAAGAGCTCGCCCGGCTCACGGAGGCGGTGGGCCTGGAGGGGGGCACGCTGCTGGTGCGGGTGGCCGACCCCCTCACCGCCCACCACCTCGCCTATAGCCGCCTCGCCCTCCTCCGCCGCTACCAGGAGCGCTTTCCCGGGGTGGTGGAGGAAATCCGCTTCCTGGTGGGGCCCTTGGAAACCCCGCCCCCGCCTCCCCCCAAGCCCCCGGAAAACCCCGAGGCGGCGCGCCAGGCCATCAGGCTGGCCCAAGAAGCCCCGCCCGAGCTTCGGGAAAAGGTGGCCCGGGCCGCCTTGGCCCTCTTCGCCCACCAGACGGGAAGCCCCTGCCCCATTTGCGGCGCCCCGAGCGAACGCCACCCCTGCCCCACCTGCCGCCGCCTCCTGGAAAGCCCCGCCGTGCGTAAGGAGGCGGAAAGGCTACGCCGGGGGCAGGCCGCCCGGCTGGAAGGGGAAGCGCTCCTCGTGGCGCGGCATCTGGCCCGGGAACGGCTTTTGGCCGAAATGCGGGAGCTTTACCCCGAGGCCCTGCGGGAAAGGAGCCTTATCCCCTTGCTCCAAGACTTAGCCCAGCGCCATAAGACCCTTTTCCCGGAGGAGCCTTTACCCGAAGGCGTACAAAGCCTCCTCCGCCGGTCAGAGCCAGGTTAAGGCCAGATGGGCCTCGAGGCGGCCCACCACCAGGCCCCGGTGGTTTCGGATCTCAGGGCGGTCCCAGGGGGTGGGACCGGGGTCCAGGCCCAAGGCCCGGAGGAGGGCCACCACCAGCACCTCCCGGGCCTGGGTAGCCCCGTCCTCCACCTTGAGGGCGACACCCAAAGGCCCCTTGGGGCTTTCCAAAAGGGCCAGGCCATAGTAGCCGTCCGCCCCCCGCTTGGCCACCACCGGAAGCCGCTCCATGAGCCAGGTGTCAATGCTTCCGGGCCCCGCCACCAGGTGGGGGTGGCGGCGCATGGCCTCCCGCACCTTCCTCAAAGGCTCCACATACCCTTCGGGGGCCTCTTCCGGGGCCGCCAAAAAATAAAAGGCTCGCGCCGCCCGGGAAAGGGGCAGGGCGAAGGTGGGAACGCTGCAGCCGTCGGTGGCGTAAAGGGGCTCGGTCCCCGAAAGGTCTTTAAGGGTTTTGCGGTTCAGAAGCTGCACCGGGTGGTCGGGCAGGTGGTAGCCCTCCGGAAGCGCCCCCATGGCCAAGGCGGCGGCCAGCATGCCGGCGTGCTTGCCCGAGCAGTTGTGGTGGAGGGGGGTTGGGGAAAGCCCTGCCCCTTCCAGAGCCTTCCGGGCCTCCCTGGAAAAGGGAGGGTGGACCCCGCAGACCAGGTGCTCCGGACCCAGGCCGAGCCTGGCGAGAAAGCGGGCGGCCACCGCCACGTGGGCCTCGGTGCCGTCGTGGCTCGCCGTGGCCAAGGCCACCTCCTCCTCCCCAAGGCCGAAGCGCTCCACGGCCCCCGTGAGGTAAAGGGCCAAAGCCTGGAAGGGCTTAGCGGAGGAGCGCATGTAGGCCCAAAGGCCCGGCTCCCCAGCATAGGCCAAAACCCCTTCCCGGCCGAAGACCACCAGGGAAGCTCGGTGGCGGTTTTCCACAAGCCCGCCGCGATAGGCGTAAACCCAAGCGTTCACGCCCCAAGTCTACGCCGGGCCTCCGCCAAAAGCGCCTGCCAGTCCACGCCCCTATAGGGGTTTGGCAGGCCCTTTAGCCGGGCTTCCGCCTTCTTGAGGTTTCTTTGGCCGCTTTTGCCCAAGGACCTTTGGTGCAGGGCGGCGGCGAGGAGGATAAGCCCTTGGAGAAAGCGTTTTTCTTCCCCTTCTGCCCGAAGCCAGGCCGCTTCCAAAACTTCGTGCACCTCAAAGTAGCGCCCCTCCCGCCAGAGGGCCAAGGCCTCCTCCAACATCCTCCCCTCTTAAAGCTTAAACTATATTTAGGTCTATGCGACTCGGAGCCTTTCTTCTCCCCTTTTTTATCCTGGCGGTGGCCCTGCGCCTGGCCACCACCACCAGCGTCTACGATTCTGGGCTTTTGGACCAGCTTCTTCCCCCCTTCCAGAAGGCCACGGGGATCCAGGTGGAGGTCTTGGCGGTGGGCACGGGCCAAGCCCTGACCTTGGCGGCCCGCGGGGACGTGGATGCCGTCTTGGTCCACGCCCCGGACCTCGAGGCGGAGGCGGTGCGGCAAGGCCACCTGGCCGAAGGGTTCTGCCTAGCGCAAAACCGTTTCCTCCTGGTGGGGCCACCGGAAGACCCCGCCCGGGTGCGGGAAGCCCCCACCGTCCTGGAGGCCCTGCGGCAGATCGCCAAGACCCAAGCCCCCTTCGTTTCCCGGGGGGACCGCTCGGGCACCCACGTCAAGGAACTCGCCCTCTGGAAGGAGGCAGGCGTCACCCCGACCCCCCCCTGGTACCTGGAGTCGGGGGCGGGCATGGGCCAGACCTTGGTCCTGGCGGCGGAAAAAGGAGCCTACACCCTCTCCGATTTGGCCACCTACCTCACCGTGGGGAAAAAGAGGGGCCTGGTTGCCCTTTACGAACGGGGCGACCCTCTACTTATCAACCAGTACAGCTACTATGTGGCCCTCAAGGGGAAAAACCCTGAGGAGGCCAGGCGGCTTCGGGCCTTCTTGGCCTCCGAGGAGGCGGCCCGGCTCACCGCAGGCCTAAAGGTGGAGGGGCAAAGCCTTTTCCAGCCCCTCCGGGGGCGGTGTATCCTTCCTCCAGGTGGAAGCCGCTGAGCTTTGGGAGATCGCCTGGCGGAGCCTCTGGGTGGCGGGGGTGGCCACGCTCCTTGCGGCGCTCCCCGCCGTCCCCCTGGGGCTTTGGCTCGCCCTCCGGGGCGGGGGCGGGGCCTGGGGACGGATGCTCCTCTATGCGGGCATGGCCCTGCCCCCTGTGGTGGTGGGGCTTTTCCTCTACCTCCTCCTATCCCGCTCCGGGCCCTTGGGCTTCCTCGGCCTCCTCTACACCCCCTACGCCATGGTCCTGGCGGAGGCCATCCTGGCCTTCCCCCTCATCGCCGCCTTTGTCCTTTCCGGGGCCCGGGCCCGGGTGGAGGAGGTGCGCCTTTTGGTGCGGAGCCTGGGCGGCACGGAGGCCCAGGTCTTCCCCACCCTCTTTTGGGAAAGCCGCCGCACCCTGGCCGCTGCCTTGGCCGCGGGCTTTGGCGGGGCCATCAGCGAGGTGGGGGCGGCCACCCTGGTGGGTGGGGACATCCGCCACCACACCCGGGTTCTCACCACCGCCATTGTGGTGGAAACCCGCAAAGGGGAGTTGGAGGCGGCGTTGGCCTTGGGGATGGTCCTTATGGGCATTGCCCTTTTGGTCACCGGGCTTCTCGTTATCCTGGAGCGGGAATGAGGCCAGTGCTTTGGGCCAAGGGGCTTTTCCACCGCCACGGGACGTTTCGCCTGGAGGTGGAAGACCTTAAGGTCTACCCCGGGGAGATCCTGGCGGTCCTAGGCCCCTCGGGTAGCGGCAAGACCACCCTGCTCCGCCTTCTTGCGGGCCTCTTCCAACCCGAGCGAGGCCGGGTGGAGGGGGGGCGTGCCGCCTACCTGCCCCAGGCCCCGCCCCTCCTGCGGCGGAGTGTTTTGGAAAACGCCGCCTTTGGCCTCCGCCTCCAGGGCGTGGCCAAGCGGGAGGCCTGGGAGCGGGCGCGAAGGTTGTTGGCGCGTGTGGGCTTGGCGGAAAAGGCGCGCCAGCCCGCCCACCTCCTCTCGGGCGGGGAAGCGGTGCGCTTAGCCCTGGCCCGCACCCTTTTGGTGGAGCCCGAGGTCCTCCTTCTGGACGAACCCACCGCCAGCCTGGACCCGGCCAACGTCGCCCAGGTGGAGGCCCTCCTCGCCGAGGCGGCGCTGGAGGGGCGGGCGGTGATCCTCGCCACCCACGACCTCTTCCAGGCTAAGCGGCTGGCAAAGCGGGTGGTCTTCCTCTACCTGGGCCAGGTGGTGGAGGAAGGGGAGGCCAAGGCCTTCTTCCAAAACCCCAAGGACCCTAGGACCCAAGCCTTTTTGCAAGGCCGCCTCCTCCCCTAAGGGCTCTGGAGCTGGCGGTAGGCCTCGTAGGCCGCCACCCCCACGGCCACCGCCAGGTTGAGGGAGCGCACCGGCCCCGGCATGGGGATTTTGAGGGAGGGAAACTGGGCCAGCACCGCATCCGGAAGCCCCCGGGTTTCGGGTCCGAAGAGGAGGTAGTCCCCCTCCCGAAAACGGGCGTGGTAAAGGTCCTTCCCAGCCCGGGCGCTGAAGGCCCACACCCGGGCGGAAGGGGGGAGGGAGGCGAGGAAGGCCGCCCAATCGTCGTGGACCCGGAGGTCCACATGGGGCCAGTAGTCCAGCCCCGCCCGCCTGAGCTTAGGGCTGGAAAGGAGAAAGCCCAAGGGGCGGATGAGGTGCAGGGGCCACCCCAAGGCGGCGGCGGTGCGGGCGATGTTCCCCACGTTCTGGGGGATTTCCGGCTGGTAAAGGACCAGGTGGACCATCACCGCCTCCGGTACCGGGTGGCCGCACCCCGGCCCACCCGCTCCGCCCGCCCCTCGCGGAGGAGCCGGTTCAGCAAGGCCAAGGCGGCCCTAGGGCGCAGGCCCAGGTGGGCCTCCACCTCCCGCCTGGACCGGGGGGTGGCCAAAAACGCCAGGGCCCGCTCCGCCAAGGGGTCCCGCCGGGCCAGGTGGTACCGCCCCCCTTCCTTGCGCAAAAGGCCCATGCGCTCCATGCGGGCGAGCACCTTCTTGCTCGCCTCCTCGGAAAGCTGCAAGGCCCGGGCGAGCTCCGCCAAGGTGGCCTCCCCCACCCGCCTCAGGTGGCCCACGGCGATGAGGTGGTCCAGGCTGAAGGCCCCGAAGCGCTCCTGGGCCTCGGCGAGCTCCCGCACAAAGGCTTCGTCCAGTTCGGGGTTGTAGAGGATGAGGGTTAGGGCCTCGGGGTAAAGCCGGTACTCCGGGGGCTCCTTGCCGTGCTTGAGGAGGAGGCGGTACATCTTGTCCACCCCGCTTCCCGCCCGCTCCACGTAGCCCAGGCGGTACAGGGCCTCCGCCAGGCGGGGGTTGCGCCGCTTGGGGGGGTGGCGCAGGACGTTTTCCGGGGTGATGCCTGGGGGAAAGCCCCCGGGGTTGGAGATCTCCAAGCGGTCCCGGTGGTGGTGGACCTGGATGGCGTCCCTACTCTGCCAGTCCCGGTGGACCAGGGCGTTCAGGAGGGCTTCCCGGTAGACCTCCTGGTCAAAGTCCCAAACCTCTATACGGAATAGGCCCACGGTGAGGTAGCGCACCCGGTTCCGGGCCTGGATGAGGTCCCGAAGCCGCTCCAATAGGGCGGGGATGGGCCTGAGGAGGTCTTCCCGGAAGCTATACCCCTCCTCCTCCTCGTGGAAGTAGTAACTCACCTCCGCCTGGGGCAGAAGCCGCCTTAAGGCCAGGGGGGTCCCGGCCAGGAGAAGCCCCGCCACCGTGGGCCTCGCCTCCCCCTCCACCCGCTCCAAAAGCCCAAGGGCAAAGAGGAGCTCCAGATCGGGCAGGGCGGCCAAGGCGCTTCCCCGCTCCTCCAGGATGCGCCGCAGGCGCAAGACCTCCACCGGGTCCAGATCGGAAAGGCTCGCCGCTGGCAGGACCTGGGCCGTGAAGTCGGGCTCGGGCAGGGCCTGGCCCATGCGGAGCTCGGTGAGGCGCTGCCCGTTCCAAAAGGGCACCCGCCCCGCCCCCACGGCGATGGCCGCTGGGCTTTGCGGCACGTGCAGGGCCAAAACCCTTCCCATAGGCCCCTCCACCGCCTCCACGTAGGGCAAAAGAAGGCCCTGGGTGAGCTCAAAGAGGGCGTGGGTGACCTGGAGGGGGTGGATGTCCGAGGCTCCAAGGACGTTCCCCTCCCGGCTGACCCCCAGGAAAAGGGTGCCGCCCTTGTGGTTGGCCAGGCCCGCGGCGTGGCGGGCGAGCTCCTCGGGGGAAAGGTCTGGGGGCAAGAACACCGTGCGCTCGTCTTGCCCCTGCGCCAGGCGCTCAAGTAGCTCTTCCCACGTCACGGGGCCCAGTTTAGCGGGACGGGAACCGGGGGCAGGGATGCGGGATTGCATAGTGTAAAACATTCTCTTGACATATGCGCATCTTTAGATTGACATCACGCGCGTATTGGCTTTCTTTTGCGTTTCTTGTACCAAAAGTCTTGGCTAAATGTACAACTCTTACTTGACAATATGCATCCCGGGTGCTAGCCTCACCCTCGAGGGGGTGGCCATGCAAAGGCACAGGACCTTCTGGGGATTGGTGGTGATCGGGCTTTCAGGGCTGGCTTGGGCGGAAGGCGTGGACAAGGCGGCCACGGCGTGGATGCTGGTGTCCACCGCCCTGGTCCTCCTCATGACCCCGGCCTTGGCCTTCTTCTACGGGGGGCTGGTGCGCTCCAAGAACGCCTTGAACACCATGATGATGAGCTTCGCCGCCTTGGGCTTCGTGGGGGTGGGCTGGGCCCTTTTGGGCTACAGCCTGGCCTTCGCCGAGGGAAGCCCCTGGCTTGGAGGCTTGGGCCACGCCCTGCTAAGGGGCGTGGACCTGGCGGCCAAGGGGGAGATCCCCCACCTCCTCTTCATGGCCTTCCAGGGCACCTTCGCCATCATCACCGCCGCCCTCTTAACGGGAGGCTTGGTGGAACGGATGCGCTTTCCCGCCCTCCTCTTCTTCCTCACCCTGTGGGGGCTTTTGGTCTACGCCCCCTTGGCCCACTGGGTCTGGGGTGGGGGGTTTTTGGGAGCCTTGGGGGCCCTGGACTTCGCCGGGGGAACCGTGGTGCACATCAACGCCGGTATCGCCGCCTTGGTGGGGGCCTTGGTCCTGGGGTCCCGCAAGGACTACGGGCGGCAGGCCATCCTGCCGCACAACGTGCCCTTCGTCCTCCTGGGGGCGGCGCTCCTCTGGTTTGGCTGGTTCGGCTTCAACGGGGGTAGCGCCCTGGCCTCGGGGGAGGCGGCGGCCTTGGCCTTCGTCAACACCCTCTTGGCCCCCGCGGCCACCCTGGCCGTCTGGACCCTTCTAGACCTCCTGCGCACGGGCAAGGCCACGGCGGTGGGCCTGGCCACGGCCATCGTGGTGGGCCTGGTGGCCATCACCCCAGCGGCGGGCCTCATTTCGCCCCTTTCCGCCTTGCTCCTGGGGGCGGTTTCCGCCTTACCCAGCTACTTCTTCCTCCTCTACCGGCCGAGAACCCGCCTGGACGACTCCCTGGACGTCTTCGGAGCCCATGGCCTGGCGGGCATCACCGGCGCCCTCCTCACGGGGGTCCTGGCGGAAAAGGCCTGGAACGGGGTGGCGGATGGCCTCCTCTTCGGCAACCCCGCCCAGCTCGGCGTCCAGGCGTTGGCGGTCCTGGCCGCGGTGGGCTACTCCGCCTTGGGCACCTTTGTCCTCTTAAAGCTCGTGGCCCTCCTCACCCCCTTGCGGGCAAGCCCCAAGGAGGAGGGCTTGGGTCTGGACGTGACCCAACACGGGGAAGAGGCTTACGCCAGCGGGGAAGGGGCCATTCTGGTGCTCTCCGAGGCTTCCCCGCCCGCCCTCAAGCCCCTGGGAGGTAAAGCATGAAGCTCATCGTGGCCATCATCCGCCCGGAGAAGCTGGGAGAGGTCCTAGAAGCCCTCTTCCGGGCCGAGGTGCGGGGGCTTTCCCTGAGCCGGGTCCAGGGGCACGGCGGGGAAACGGAAAAGGTGGAAACCTACCGGGGCACCACGGTGAAGATGGAGCTCCACGAGAAGGTGCGCCTGGAGATCGGGGTTTCCGAACCCTTCGTCAAGCCCACGGTGGAGGCCATCCTCAAGGCGGCCCGCACCGGGGAGGTGGGGGACGGCAAGGTCTTCGTGATCCCGGTGGAGAAGGTCTACCGCATCCGCACCGGGGAAGAGGACGAGGCGGCGGTCACCCCGGTAAAATAAGGGTGTGACGGCGCGGCAGCGGGCCATCCTTCACCTCTTGGTGGAGGAATACATCAAGACCCAAGCCCCGGTGCCCTCGGCCAGGCTGGCCGAGGGGCTTGGGCTTTCCCCCGCCCTGGCCCGCTACGAGCTCATCGCCCTCGAGGAGATGGGCTACCTCACCAAGCCCCACGCCTCCGCCGGCCGCGTGCCCACCCGGCAGGGCTTCCGCCAGTACTCCCTCTCCCTCCTCCCCCCCAAACCCCTGCCCGAAAGCGTCCGGGAGCGCCTGGAGCGGGCCCTTTCTGGGGCCAAGGAGCCCGAGGCCTTCTTGGTGAAGGTGGCGGTGGGGCTTTCCGGCTACCCTGCCCTCCTGCGCCTCCGGCCCCGCAAGACCCCCAAGGTGCTCCAGGTCCACCTCTCCTCCTTGGGCGAGGGCACCTTGGCCGTCTTCGTTCTGGAGGGGGGGCGGGTAAGGGAGGCGCGGTTTCCCCTCGCTCTTTCCCCCGAGCGGCTTAGGGAGGCGGAGGCGGTCTTGGCGGGGCCCTTTTCCGAGCTCCCCCCGCCTCCCAGAGGTTTAGAAGACCTCTTCGCCCACCTGGTCCGGGCCCTAAAGGTGGGGCTTTCCCTCTCCTACCGGGAAGGGCTCGCCGAGGCCCTAAAGGAGCCCGAGGCCCAAGATCCGGGCTTTCTGGAACGCCTAGTTAGGCTCTACGAGGCCGAGGACGGGGAGGTCCTCACCCCCCCGGGCCGGGTGGACGTGCGCGTGGGGGAGGTGGAGGGGCTGGCCCAGGTGCAGGCGGGCTTCCAGAAGGGGGAGTGGCTCGGGGAGCTCACCCTCATCGGTCCCATGCGCATGCGCTACCCCGAGGCCCTCTCCGTGGCCCTGGGCCTTTCCCAGGTCTATACTGGGGGCCATGCGGGTTGAGGTGAGGCTCTTCGCCCTGTACCGGGAACGGGCGGGAACGGACCGCCTTCCCTTGGACCTGCCGGAAGGGGCCCGGGTCCAGGAGGCGAAGGAGGCTTTAGAAAGGCTTTTCCCCGGCCTTTCCCTCTCCGGGGGCATGGCGGCGGTGAACCAGGCCCTCGCCGGGGCGGAAACCCCTTTAAAAGAAGGGGACGAGGTGGCCTTTTTGCCCCCCGTGTCCGGGGGCCAGGACTCCTTCGGCCTCACCCAGGGCCCCTTGGACCTAAAGGCCCTGGTGGACTGGGCCACGGCCCCCGAGTACGGGGCGGTGGTGAGCTTCCTGGGCACCACCCGGAGCCCCAACCGGGGGGAGGAGGTGGCCTACCTAGAGTACGAGGCCTACCCGGGGATGGCGGAAAAGGTCATGGCCCAGGTGGTCGCCGAGATGCGGGAGCGGTGGCCCTTGGGCCGGGTGGCCCTCTGGCACCGCCTGGGCCGGGTGGGCCCGGGGGAAGCCTCCATCGCCATCGTGGTCTCGGCCCGGCACCGCAAGGAGGCCTTCGCCGCCTGCCAGTACGCCATTGACCGGGTGAAGGAGATCCTCCCCGTCTGGAAAAAAGAGTACCGCCAGGACGGGAGCTTCTGGGTGGAGGGCTCCGCCCCGGAGGAGCACCGCCTTTGACCTCCTTCACCCTCCTGGCGGGCTTTCTCCTCCTCGTCCTCTTCGCCCTTCCCCTCCTCCTGGGCTTCTTGGCGGGGAGGGCCTTCCGGGAAGGAAGGGGCCGGGTGGGGCTTGGTCTTCTCCTCTTTGGTGGCTTCCTGGGCCTTCTGGCCAGGCCCAGGCCCTTGGGACTCCTCCTCCTTCTGGTTGGGCTCCTTTTGGGCTACGGCCGCCTCCGCTAGCTATAATGGGGGGATGACCGAGCGGGCCCTGCACCCCCTCACCGAGGAGGAGTACCTGGCCCTGGAGGAAGAGAGCCCCATCCGGCATGAACTCCTGGGGGGCTACCCCTACGCCATGGCCGGGGCCAGCCTGGACCACAACCTCATCGTCACCAATCTGGTAGCCCTTCTAAAGCCGCTGGCCCGGGCCAAGGGCTGCAGGGTCTATAGCGAAACCGCCCGGCTTAAGCTTTCCGAAGACACTTTCTACTACCCGGACGTCATGGTGGTGTGCGGCCCCAAAGCCCACCCCCTTTACGAGACCGCCCCCTGCCTGGTTGTGGAGGTGCTCTCCCGGGGCACGGAAGCCCAAGACAAAAGGGAAAAGCGCTCCCGCTACCTCAGCCTGCCAAGCCTCCAGGGTTACCTGATCCTGGAAAGCGAGGGACGGGGAGGTGTCCTCTACCGAAGAACCCCGGAGGGTTTCCGGGAAGAAACCCTCAAGGAGGCCTTCACCCTTCCTTGCTTGGAGGGAACCCTCGGCCTCGAGGCCATCTACGAGGGAGTCGCATGAAGCCAATCCTAGAATTATCCCCGGAAGAACTCCCCGGCGAGGGATTTCGCAAGGCCCAGATCGCCCACTGGCTTTATGCCCGGGGCGTGCGGGACTTCGCCGAGATGACGGACCTGCCCAAAGCCCTGCGGGAAGCCTTGGCCCAGGCGTGGCGCATCTCGGAGTTCTCCCTGGTGGAGGCCTACCCGAGCAAGGACGGGAGCGTCAAGTATCTCTTCACCCTCCTGGACGGCAAGAAGACCGAGGCGGTCTACATGCCCTACCCCAACCGCAAGACCGTCTGCCTTTCCAGCATGGTGGGCTGCCCCGCCGGGTGCACCTTCTGCGCCACCGGGGCCTTGGGCTTTGGCCGCAACCTCACCGCGGCGGAAATTCTGGACCAACTCCTCGCCATCGCCCACCACCAGGGCATCTCCCCCCGGGAGATCCGCAACGTGGTCCTCATGGGTATGGGGGAACCCCTCTTAAACCTCGCCCAGGTCCTGAAGGCGGTGCGGGTCATGCTCCACCCCAAAGGCCTCGCCATGAGCCCGAGGCGCATCACCCTCTCCACCGTGGGCATCCCCCGGGGGATTTACCGCCTGGCGGAGGAGGACCTGGGAATACGGCTCGCCCTCTCCCTCCACGCCCCCGACGACGAGACGCGGCGGAAGATCATCCCCACGGCCCACCGCTACCCCATAGCCGAGATCATGGAGGCGGTGCGCCACTACTACGCCAAGACCAAGCGGCGGGTGACCTTTGAATACACCCTTCTTAAGGGCATCAACGACCACCCCTGGCAGGCGCGGCTTCTGGCCAGGCTCCTCAAGGGAATCAGCGCCCACGTGAACCTCATCCCCTTTAACCCTTGGGAAGGGGCCCCGGTGGAGGGGACGCCCAAGGCGGGGATTTTGGCCTTCGCCGAGGAGCTAAAGCGCCTGGGGGTGCCCACCTCCATCCGCTTCAGCCGCGGGCAGGACGTGGGGGCGGCCTGCGGACAGCTCGCCCTCAAGGCCCCCCAGTCCCTCACCTTCACACCGCTTCTAGAAGACGCCGGGCGATGACGAGCTTCAAGATCTCGCTCGTCCCCTCGCCGATGCGGGTGAGGCGGGCGTCCCGCCAGTAGCGTTCCACGGGGTAGTCCTTGATGTAGCCGTAGCCCCCAAGAACCTGGATGGCCTCGTCGCAGGCCCGCACCGCCACCTCGCTGGCGAAGAGCTTGGCCTGGGCGGCCTCGAGGGCAAAGGGCCGCCCGGCATCCTTGAGGGCCGCCGCCTTGAGGTAAAGAAGCCGCGCCGCCTCCAGCTCCGTGGCCGCCTCCGCCAGCTTGAAGGACACCCCCTCGTACTCGGCAATGGGCCGGCCGAAGGCCTCCCGCTCCTTGGCGTACCTCAGGGCGTAGTCCAGGGCGGCCCGCCCCAAACCCACGGCCATGGCGGCGATGCCGATCCGCCCCCCGTCCAGGACCCGGAGGACATCGTAAAAGCCCTTCCCCCTTTCCCCTAAAAGCCCCTCCCCGGGCACAAACAGGTCTTCCAGAAGGAGTTGGGCCGTGTCCGAGGCGTTTAGGCCGAGCTTCTCCTCCTTGCGGCCCACCCTTAGGCCCTTCTCGGGGCGGAAGAAGGCGAAGGCGGAGATGCCCAGATGCTTCCTCTCCGGGCTTGGAGCGGGGTCGGTGCGGGCCATGACCACGTAGACCCCGGCCACGCTCCCCTGGGTGATGAACTGCTTGGTGCCGTTGAGGACAAAGCCCCCCTCCACCTTCCTTGCCTGCGTTTTGAGCGCCGCCGCGTCCGAACCCGAGCCGGGTTCGGTGAGGCCCCAGGCCCCAAGGAGCTCCCCCGAGGCCAGCTTGGGAAGGAAGGTCTCCTTTTGCCGCTCGTCCCCCGCCAGGAGGATGTGCCCCGTGGCCAAGGAGTTGTGGCTCGCCACGGTGAGGGCCAGGGAGCCATCGTGGTAGGCGATCTCCTCCACCATGCGGGCGAAAAGGCGGGTGGAAAGCCCCGCCCCCCCATAGGCCTCGGGCACCACCGCCCCGAAGACGCCAAAGGCCGCCATCTTCTGCACCAGGTCCCAGGGGAAAGCCCCCGTGCGGTCCCTTTCCGCCGCCCCCGGGGCCACCTCCGCCTTCAAGAACTCCCGGAAAGGCCCCAGGACCTGCCGCTCCTCCCGCGTCTCCTCAAACCAGAGCTCCATGGTGGGCCAAGTATATCACTTTCTTGCGAGGTAGCAAAAAGGCGTCAGGACACAGGGGCGTGCTAGAGTTTTCCTCGTGCTCCTCCTCCTGGGCCCCACGGACGTGGGCAAGACCACCTTGGCCCACAGGCTTTTGGAGAAGCTTGGGGAAGCCTACCTCCTGGACCTGGACCCGGGGCAAGGGGCCTTGCCCGGCACCTTCACCCTCTTCCGCTACCGGGAAGGCACCCTCACCCCGGTGCGCCGCTACCTCCTGGGGGCCACCTCCCCCGCTGGCCTCACGGCCCGGGCGGTGGTGGGGGCCTTGCGCTTAGCCCGCCTCATCCCCCGGGGAAGCCCTGCGGTGGCGGACACGGACGGCCTTTTGGACCCGGAGTTCCGCCTCCTCCAGGCGGAGGCCTTGCGCCCGGCGGAGATCCTCATCCTGGGCTCAGAGGCCCTCCACCAGGCCTTTGCCTGGCGCCGGGACCTCAAGGTGCGCCCAGTACCCCCCTTGCCCGAGGCGAGACGGAAAAGCCCAAGGGCGCGCCGGCAAAACCGCCTGGAGCGTCTCCTCGCCCACTTCCGGGAGGCGAGGCCCAGGGTCCTGCCCCTTTCCTTTCCCCCTGAGCCGGAAAGGCTTTACGGCCTCCTGGACCCCGAGGGGTTTTTCCTAGCCTACGGGCGGCTTTTGGCCCACACCCCGGGGGAGGGCCTCTTCCTCACCCCCACCCAGGGCGAGGTGGCCCAGGTGGTGCCCACCCGGCTAAGCCTTGCCCTTAGCGCACTACCAGGTTGAGGATCTTCCCCGGCACGTAGATCTCCTTCATCACCTCCTTGCCCTTCAGGTGCGCCTGGACGTTGGGCACCTTCTTGGCCTCCGCCAGGGCCACCTCCAAGGGGGCATCCTTGGAAATCCTGATGGTGCCCCGCACCCTTCCGTTCACCTGTACCGCCACCTCCACCACGTCCCGCTCCAGGGCGCTTTCGTCCAGCTCGGGCCAGCCCGCCTCAAAGAGGCTATCGGGCCAGAAGCGGTGCCAAAGCTCCTCGGCGATGTGGGGGGCGAAGGGAAAGAGCATCTGCAGGTAGTAGCGGATGGCGGTGCGGTAGACGGGGGTCACGGGGCGCTTGCGGCGGTACTCGTAGAGGGCGTTCAAGAGCTCCATGAGGGCGGCGATGGCGGTGTTGAAGCGGAGGGCCTCGAGGTCCTGCGTCACCTTCTTAAGGGTTTCGTGGAGCTTCCCGTAAAGCGCCTTGTCCTCCCCCTCCAAAGCCTCCGCCTGGAACTGGCCCGAGATGGCCAAAAGGGCCTCCTGGTCCTCCACCACCCGCCGCCACACCCGGTTCAGGAAGCGCCAGGCCCCCTGCACCCCCTCCTCGGTCCAGACCATCTCGTTCTCGGGGGGGGCGGCGAAGAGGATGGTGATGCGGGCGATGTCCGCCCCCTCCTCCTTGACAAAGGGCCCCACCATGACCCCGTTGCCCTTGGACTTGCTCATTACCGCCGGCTTCCAGAGGTGGAGGGTGCCGTCCTCGTGGGGCCTGAGCTCAGCCCCCATCTTCCTCACGTCCTCCAGGGAAAGCTCGTTTTCCCCAATCTCCAGCTGGATGCGGGTGGGCTCGGGGAGGCGCACCCGGTCCCCTTCCACCTCCACGGGCCCGAAGTCCGTCCAGGCCATGACCATGCCCTGGGTGAAGAGGCCCTGGAAAGGCTCCTCCACCCCCACCATGCCCAGGTCGTGGAGGAACTTGGTGAAGAAGCGGCTATAGAGGAGGTGCAAGACGGCGTGCTCCACCCCGCCGATGTACTGGTCCACCGGCATCCAGAAGTCCGCCTTCTCCCGGGCGAAGGGGAGGCGTTCGTTCTTGGGATCCGCGTAGCGGAGGTAGTACCAGGAGCTGTCAAAGAAGGTGTCCATGGTGTCGGTGTCCCGCTTGGCGGGGCCGCCGCACTGGGGACAGGTGGTCTCGTAGAACTCGGGGTGGGCCTCCAGGGGGCTTTTCCCCTTGGGGCGGATGTCCTCCACGTCCTTGAGGTCGGGGAGGAGGACGGGAAGCTCCTCCTCGGGCACCGGCACCACGCCGCAGGTGGGGCAGTGGACCATGGGGATGGGGGTGCCCCAGTAGCGCTGGCGGCTGATGAGCCAGTCCCGCAGGCGGTAGGTGATGCGGGCCTTACCCAAGCCCTTTTCCTCCAGCCAGGCAATGACCTTCCGCTTGCCCTCCTCGCTTTCCGTGCCGTCAAAGGGGCCGGAGTTCACCATGATGCCCGGCTCCTCGTAGGCCCCCTCCAGGGGCTCGGGAAGGGGCTCGCCGGGGCGTTCAATCACCTTCTTGATGGGGAGGCCGTACTTCTTGGCGAACTCGTAGTCCCGGCTGTCGTGGGCGGGCACGGCCATGATGGCCCCGGTGCCGTAGCCATAGAGCACGTAGTCGGCGGTCCAGATGGGGATCCGCTCCCCGGTGGCGGGGTTAAGGGCGTAGGCCCCCAGGAAAACCCCCGTCTTCTCCCGCCCTTCCGCCTGGCGCTCAATCTCCGTCTTGCGCTTGGCCGCCTCCACGTAGGCCAAGACCTCCTCCCGGCGCTCGGGGGCGGCAAGCTCCAGGGTCAAGGGGTGCTCGGGGGCCAGGACCATGAAGGTGGCCCCGAAGAGGGTGTCGGGGCGGGTGGTGAAGACGGTGATCCTCTCCTCGCGCCCCTCCACGGGGAAGTGGATCTCCGCCCCTTCCGAGCGGCCGATCCAGGCCCGTTGCATGGCCTTCACCTTCTCGGGCCAGTCCAGGCCCTCGAGGTCCCGAAGGAGCCGGTCGGCGTAGGCGGTGATGCGCAGGTACCACTGCTCCAGCTCCCGCTTTTCCACCAAAGTGTCCTCGTGCCGCCAGCAACGCCCCTCCACCACCTGTTCGTTGGCGAGGACCGTCTGGCACTTGGGGCACCAGTTCACAAGGCCCTTGGCCCGGTAGGCCAGGCCCTTCTCCCACATCTTGAGGAAGATCCACTGGTTCCAGCGGTAGTAGTCGGGCTCACAGGTGGTCACCTCCCGGTCCCAGTCGTAAAGGATGCCCATGAGCTCCAGGCTCTCCTTGGCCTGGCGGATGTTCTGGTAGGTCCAGTCCCGGGGGTGGACGCCGAACTTCAAGGCGGCGTTCTCCGCCGGCAGGCCGAAGGCGTCCCAGCCCATGGGGTGGAGGACCTCGTAGCCCTGCACCCGGCGGAAGCGGGCGAGGACGTCCCCCATGGTGTAGTTCTTCAGGTGGCCCATGTGCAGGTCCCCGGAGGGGTAGGGGAACATGACGAGGACGTACTGCTTGCCCCGCTTCCCCGGGACCTCCTTGGCCTTCATGAAGCCCTTCTGCTTCCAAAAGCGTTGCCACTTGGGCTCTATGGCGTGGGGGTTGTACTTTTCCATCTTCGCCTCCTCAAAAAAACCCCTCCCCCGAAGGGAAGGGACGGCCAGGCCCCTTCCCTTTAGGGGGCTAGCCTGGCCGGACGCATGAGTCCATCCTACCCCTTTTTGCGTCCTGGGAGAAAGGCGCTAGTCCTCGAGGACCCGGGCCACCAAGGCCCCGAGGAGGAGGGAGAGGAGGACCAGGTAAAGCCCCAAAAGGGCCAGGACAAACCCCGCCAGGGGCCCGTAGAGGAGCTCGTACTGGGAGCGGGGAAGGAGCTTCGGCAATCCGAGCCGCACCCCCTCAAAGAGGAGGGCCGCTATCCCCGCCCCGGCGCTCAAGGGAAGGAAGTCCCGTAGGCCCCGCACCCCGCGGAAAAAGGCGTAGGTCAGAAGGAAGAGGCAAAAGGCGGCAAAGAGGGGTAGGAGGAGCTCCAAAGGCCCCAAAAGGCCCCGCCAGGCCGGGGGCAGGTAGCGGAGGACAAAGCCCAGGCCCAACCCCAAAAGGGAGAGGAGGATGAGGGCGAGGCCGAGGAGAAAGGGCATGAAAAGGCCTAAAAGCCGGTGACGCACCCCCGGGGGCCGGCCGAAGAGGAGGCCCAAGGCGTAGCTCAGGGCGGCGAAGAAGTTGCTCCCGGACCAAAGGAAAAGGAGGCCGCTTCCCAGGGTGAGGGGAAAGGCGCTTTGCGAAAGGAAGCGGAGGAGGTCCTGGGCGAGCTCGGGCCGGGCGGGGAAAAGGGACAAGGTGAGCCCCTCCAGGGCTTCCTGGAGCTCCTTTTGCCAAAGGGGGTTCCCCGCCAATACCAGGCCAAAAACCCCCACCAGGAGGAAAAGAAGGGGCATGAGGGAGAGAAGGGCGTAGTAGGCGAGGGCGGCGGCGAAGAAAGGAACGTGGGCCTCGGTGTAGAGGGCCAAGAGCCGCCTAAACAGGGAACACCACCCCCTCCGGGTCCAGCGCCCCAAGGCCCCGGTAGACCGCAGCTTGGACCTCCCCGTAACGGCCCACCTCCCCAAGGGCCCGGACCGCCCACCCCCTTTCCCCGCCCATGGGAACGCCTAAGCCCTCTCCTGCCCCTCCCCCAGGGCCACCCACTTCAAGGTGGTGAGCTCTAGGGGGCCCATGGGGCCGTAGGCGTGGAGCTTGGAGGTGCTGATGCCGATCTCCGCCCCCAGGCCTAGCTCAAAACCATCGTTGAAGCGGGTGGAGGCGTTCCAAAGGACCAAGGAGGCGTCCACCTCCTCCAAGAAGCGCCAGGCGGCCTTGGGGTCTTCCGTGCAGATGGCCTCCGTGTGCCGGGAGCCGTGGCGGGCGATGTGGGCCAGGGCCTCCTCCAGACCGGAAACCACCTTGACCCGGAGGATGAGATCCAGGTACTCCTGGTCCCACTCCTCCTCCCTTGCGGGCACCGCCTCCTTGAGGAGGGGAAGCGCCTTGGGGCAGGCGCGGAGCTCCACCCCCTTTTCCCGCATGGCCGCTTCCAAGCGGGGCAGGAAGGCCTCCGCCACCTCCTTGTGGACCAAAACGGCCTCGAGGGCGTTGCACACCGCGGGGCGCTGGGTCTTGCCGTTAAGGGCAAGCTTTAGGGCCATGGCGAGGTCCGCCCTCTTGTCCACATAGAGGTGGTTCACCCCCTTGGCGTGGGCCAGGACGGGCACCCGGGCCTCTTTCTGCACCAGGCGGATGAGCTCCTCCCCTCCCCTCGGGATGAGGAGGTCCAAAAGCTCCAGGCGGCACATCTCCAAAATGGCCTCCCGGTCCGTGGTGGGCACCAGGGAGACCGCCTCCTCGGGAAGCCCCGCTTCCCGCAAGGCCTCGTGCCAGAGGCTCACCAAGGCCCGGTTGGAGCGGAAGGCCTCCTTGCCGCCCCTTAGGAGCATGGCGTTTCCCGCCTTCAAGGCCACGGCCACCGCCTCCACCGTGGCCCCCGGGCGCGCCTCGTAGATGAAGCCGATAAGGCCCAAGGGCACCCGCATCCGGCCCACCCTAAGGCCATTGGGCCGCTTGCTCATGCCCTCAATCCGGCCCAGGGGGTCAGGGAGGGCGGCGATCTGTCTGAGGCCCTCCGTGAGGGTCCTCAGGTCCTTCTCCCTTAGGACGAGCCGGTCCAGCTTGGCCTTGGAAAGCCCCGCCCTTTCCGCCTCCTCCAGGTCCATCTGGTTGGCCCGTAGCACCTCCGGCCAGCGCTCGGAAAGAAGCGCCGCCATGCGCAAAAGGGCCTCGTCCCGCCTCCCCTTGGCGAGGAGGGGCAACTTGGCCTTCGCCCTTTCCGCCAGTTCCCTCAACCCCAAGGTCATGCTTCCTCCTTTAGAGCCAGGTGGTCCCGGTGGACCACCTCCTCGGTGTAGCGGTAGCCCAAGATGGCCTCAATCTCGCTGCTCTTTCGCCCCTTGATCCGGGCGATCTCCTCGGCGGCGTAGTTGGCAAGCCCCACCCCCACCTCCTCCCCCCCCTCGGCGAGGAGGCGCACCGCCTCGCCCCGGCCAAACCGCCCCCGCACCTCCTTGACCCCGGCGGGAAGGAGGCTTGCCCCCCGCTCCTTCAGGGCCCGCACCGCCCCTTGGTCCAAAACGAGCTCCCCCTTGGGGCGCAGGAGGCCGTAAAGCCAGGCCCTTTGCCCCCGGTAGCGCCTTTGGGCGTGGAAGTAGGTGCCAAGCGCCCTCCCCTCCAAGGCTTCCACGAGGACCCCGGGCCGCCTCCCGGGCAGAAGAAGGGTGGGGATGCCCACCCGCCCCGCAAGCCGGGCGGCGAGGAGCTTGGAGCGCATGCCCCCGCTTCCCAAGGGGTTGCCCTCCCCGGCGTGCCGCAGAGCGGAAGCGGGGTCTTGCACCTCGAGGATGGGCTTGGCCTCGGGGTTTTGCTTCGGGTCCTCCTCGTATAGGGCGTCCACGTCGGAAAGGAGGAGAAGAAGCCCCGCCTCCACCAAGGCCGCCACCCGGGCGGAAAGCTGGTCGTTGTCGCCAAAGCGGATCTCCTGGAAGGCCACGGTGTCGTTCTCGTTGATGACGGGGATGGCCCCCAGGTCCAAAAGGGCCTTCAGGGTGGCCTTGGCGCTCAGGTAGCGTTCCCGGGAGGCCAAGTCCTCCGCCGTCAGCAGAACCTGGGCCACGGGAACCCCCCGAAAGGCCTCCCGCCAGGCGGCCATGAGAAGGGGTTGGCCGATGGCGGCGAGGGCCTGCTTTAAGGGCATGTCCTGGGGGCGGGGAAGCCCCGTGGCCGACATCCCCGCCGCCACCGCCCCGGAGGAGACCAGGACCACCTCCCGCCCCGCCGCCTTCAGGGCTAAAACCTGGCGGGCGAGCTCGGCCATGACGCCTAGGTCCAGCCCCCCAGGCCCCGCCAGGACCGCGCTTCCCACCTTGACCACCAGCCTTTTTGCGGAAAGCCCCGGCCGCATTAAGGTTCAGGATAGCACCCTCTCATCCCCTTTCCCCCTCCACCTGCTAGGGTGGGAGAAATGGCTCGGCTAGCAACACCACTCGCCCTGAGCCTGGTCCTCGTGCTGGTTTCCTGCCAGCAGACCCCCACGAGAAATTTTGCCGTAAACCTGAGACCCGCTAGCCTCGTGATACAGCAGGGGAAGCAAGGGCAGACCACCCTCACCCTCACCCCCACAGGCGGCTTCTCCGGCACCGTTAGCCTCAACCTCCTGAACGCCCCAAGCGGGGTCACCCTCAGCCCCACCACGCTCCAGGTGACAGGCGCAAACCCCGTCCAACAGGTCCTGACCCTCGCCGTGGGACAAAGCGTGGCCCCGGGCATCTACCCCCTGAAGGTTTTGGCCCAGGGCGGCGGTACCTCCCGGGAAGCCGATCTCAGCCTCACCGTGAGCCAGGCCCCAAGCGGAGACTTTGCGCTGGCCCTGGAAAGCTCGGCCCTCTCTGTTGTGCAAGGAGGCGCTGTCTACGTGCGGCTCGTGGTTTCCGGCACATATGCGGGGTCCATCAACCTAAGCCTTGTAGACGCCAATAAAAACCCCTTCCCCGCGGTGGCCCTCTCCCCCACCTCCACCCCCGTCCCCTCGGCGCCGAACCTGGAGCTTAAAGCTTCCCCCTCCTTACCCCCGGGCACCTACAACCTCTTCCTTCGCGGAACCGGGGGAAACCTGACCCGAGAAGCTGCCCTGACCCTCACCGTCACCCAAGCCCCCACCGCCAATGCCAATCTTTCCATCGCCAAAAGCGAGTGGGGCCAGACGGTGCTCAAGGAGAACCTACGCCTGGTGGCCGGAAAACCCGCCCTCTTGCGAGTACACCTCAGGGCAGACCCCACCCCGGTATCCCTCGGCACGCCGCTTGTGGGTGCGGTCTACCTTAACAACACGTTCCAGGGCAACCTTACCTTCTCTTGCCCCAACCCCATCCCCACCGCCACCCTACAAAGCGACCTGTCCTCCACCTGCAACACCACCCTGCCCGCTTCTTGGGTGGCCCCGGGGCTTCGGGTGGAGCTCCGGGTGGACCCCTCCGGCGAGGTCTCGGAAAGCAACGAGCAAGACAATTTCCTCTCCCTTACGCCGGCGGTGGGCGCGGGAACCCTTTTGCACCTCACCGCGGTCCCCGTGGTCCACCAGGGCCAGACACCCACAATACCCGATTTCCGAGAAACGTTGTGGAGGGTCTGGCCCTTGAAGGACGTGAGCTTTTCCACGCGAGCGCCGTACGTTTTTTCCGGAACCTTAGGCGCTACCGATGTGGAGGCCTGGGCCCGGCTTTTGGACGAGCTCGGGGTTTTGCGCCAAGCGGATGGAAGCGGCCGTTACTACTATGGCTTTGTGCGGGTTACCTACACCTCAGGCATAGCGGGCATCGGGTACATCGGCTATCCGGTGGCCACGGGCTGGGACTACCCCACCTCCGCCCCTCTGGTCATGGCCCACGAGCTTGGGCACAACTTTGGGCGCAAGCACGCCCCTTGCGGCACCTCGGGCGACCCCAACTATCCCTACCCGGAAGGCAAGATCGGCACTTGGGGCTATGACCTTGCCACTGGAACTCTACGGGACCCCAGCGAGCGGTACGACCTCATGAGCTACTGCGGGCCTCAGTGGATCTCCGACTACACCTACGAAGGGGCGCAAAGCTTCCTGGAACAAACCCCACCCCTGCCCCAAAGCCTCCCCGAACCAGGCTTGCTTTTCTCGGGACGCATCCAGGATGGACGGGTGGTCTTCAATCCCCCCCTCCTCCTTCGGGCAAACCCCGAGGGGGCACCCTCTTCCTACCGCCTGCGGTTGGACGATCTTGAGCTTCCCGTGTATGTCCTGCGGAACTCCGAGGGCATCCTCCACTTCCAGGCCAAGGCCCCGCCGAAGCCCTACGCCCGCCTGGGCCTCTACCGGGAGGGAAGGCTTCTTGGGGAAGTGTCCGCCCCCCTCGCGCCTCAAGGGGAACCTGAAGTGGAGATTCAAGAGGAGGGGTCTTGGCTGCGGGTGAGGGCCCGGGGAGCCCTAAGCTTAGCCCTCTTCCACGTGGCGGAAGACGGAACGCGCACCGCCCTCACCCTCTTCCACCCAGCGGGAGAAGCCCTATTCCCCTTGGAAGGCCTGGCTCCCGGGAGCCAGTTTGAAGTCCAGCTCAGCGACGGGCTAAGGGTCTGGCTCCGCGCTTTCCCTCGCTAAAAAGCGGCCTTCCTGGTAAAGCACCTTTCCCTGCCGCTTAAGCCGAACGAGGAGGGCGAAGAGGGTAGCCTTGCGCAGGCCCGGGTAAAGGAGCCCAAGAGCCGAATGCAGTTCTTCCAAGGACCTTGGCTCTTTGAGCAAAGGCAAAATAAGGGCTTCTAGGCGCCACTTCCGCACCGGGTCCATTATGAACCCGGACAGACACATGTGAGACTGGACGAGTAAAAATGTGGGGACCACTCC
>NZ_JAKTNS010000022.1:0-41466 GCF_022760915.1 Thermus thalpophilus
TTGAGGCCTGGCTGGAGCGCTTCGGCCTAAAGGACCGCCTCCACGCCCCCCTCGCCTCCCTCTCCCGGGGCATGCAGCAGAAGGCGGCCTTGGCCTTGGCCCTCGCCCTCAAGCCCCGCTTCCTCCTCCTGGACGAGCCCACCCTGGGCCTGGACCCCGTGAGCCGGAGGGAGTTTGAGGGGATCCTCCTGGAGCTTAAGAAGGAGGGCTGGGGCATCCTCCTCACCTCCCACGACCTCGAGGTGGTGGAGCGGGTGAGCGACCGGGTGGCCTTCCTCCACCGGGGGGAGGTGCGGCGGCAGGGCCCCACCCGGGCCCTCCTCCGGGACTGGGCCGGGGAGGGGTACCGGGTGCGCCTCGCCGAGCCCAAGGCGGAGGCCCTCCTCAAGGCCCTGGGCCCCGGCTGGAGTGCGGAAGGCCCCGAGGTCCTCTTCTTCCTGGGGCCGTGGGAGGCGCTGCGGGAGGTCTTGGGAACCCTCCCCGTGGAAGTGTTGGAGGTCTCCCGGGGGACGCCGAGCCTCGAGGCCCTCTTCCTCCACCTCTTCGGGGAGGCCCGCCCTTCCCCTGGCGCACAACCTCGCACTGTCTAGCCGCACGGGGGATAGGGGGGTGTTGCCGGTCCTCGAGGGGGTCGGCGAGGGACCGCCCCCCACCCGGGTCGGCCCAGGGGATTGGCCCAAAAACGCGATGGCGGAAGGGCCTCTCGAGGCGCCCCCCTTCCCGTTGACCCCTTACCCAACCTGTGGTAGGGTCTTGGGCAGGACGCCCAAGACTTAGGGTGTCCTGGCCGCGATGCCAGGCCGACAGGCCTGGACGCCCAAAGGCGGTGGGGGAAGTCCGGTGAAAGTCCGGCGCTGTCCCGCAACGGTAACCGGCCCAAGCGTCGCGCCCTCCGCCCCGGCCGGAAGCCCGAGTACCCGCTTCGCGGCCCTGCCCCGTAGCCCTCGAGGCAAGGGTGAAGGTGGTGAGACCCGTGGGACCTTAGCCTAACCCCCAAAACCCGTCACGGGCCCAGCGCCCGAAAGAGGCCCTTCGGCTCTAGGAAGCTTTTCCCGCCCAAGGAGGCGCTATGCGGGAGACGCGGATGGTCTACCCCGTCTTCCCCGGGGAGACCAACCACTACGGAACCCTGTTTGGCGGAACGGTTCTGGCCTGGATGGACCAGGCGGCCTTTGTGGCCGCCACGCGCCACGCGCGCAAGAAGGTGGTAACGGTACACGCGGACGCGGTGGACTTCAAGCGCCCCGTCCCCCTGGGGGCCATCGTGGAGCTGGTGGCCCGGGTGCGGGAGGTGGGGCGCACCTCCATGCGGGTGGAGGTGGAGATGTGGGTGGAGCCGGTGAAGGAAGGCGAGGAGGCCTACCTGGCCGCCCGGGGCGGGTTTGTCCTGGTGGCGGTGGACGAAAGGGGGAGGCCAAGCCCGGTGCCTCCCCTGGAAGGAGGTGAGGCCCGTGCCCCTCACGGCGCCTAGGCTCGCCTACCGCCCCTACGAGTACCCCGAGCTCCTCCGCTTCCGGGACGCCATCCGGCACAGCTACTGGGTGCACACGGAGTTCAGCTTCCAGTCCGACCTTCAGGACCACGCCCTGGCCGACGAGAAGGAGCGCTCCCTGGTGGAGCGCGCCCTCCTCGCCATCGCTCAGGTGGAGCTCGCCGTCAAGCTCTTCTGGGCCCGGGTCTACGACCGCTTTCCCAAGCCCGAGATCGCCGAGGTGGGCCTCACCTTCGCCGAGAGCGAGGTACGGCACGCCAACGCTTACGCCCACCTCCTGGAGCTTTTGGGCCTGGAGGAGGCCTTTGGACAGGCCCTGGAGGGGGCGAGCGCCCTCCGGGATCGGGCCCAAGCCCTGGGAGAGGCCCTTCGGCGCGCCCAGGGGAAGGACCTGCGGGAATACGCCCTCGCCCTCTTCCTCTTCTCCGCCTTCACGGAACACGTCTCCCTCTTCTCCCAGTTCTACGTCCTCATGGCCCTAAACCGCCGCGGCAACCGCTACAAAGGGATCTCCAACGCCATTGAGGCCACCAGCAAGGAGGAGAACGTCCACGGCCTCTTTGGGGTGGAGCTCCTCCGTCTCCTCAGGACGGAGCACCCCGAGGCCCTGGGGGAGGAATTTCAGGAAGAGTCTCTACGCCTCGCCCAGAAGCTCTTCCGGGCCGAGGAAAACCTCCTGGACTGGCTCTTCGCCATGGGGGAACCCTCTTTGGTGGGGCACGGAGAAACCCTGGAGTTCCTCAAGGGACGCTTCAACGAAGTCCTCGCCCTCCATGGACTCCCCGAAGCCTTCCCTGTGGACCGGGCAAGGCTTCGGGACACGGAGTGGTTCACCCTGGAGCTCCTCGCCGACAAGGAGGTGGACTTCTTCAACAAGCGGAGCGTGGCCTACGCGCGCAGGGTACAAAGCTTTGATCCGGAGGAGCTTTTCTGAAGGAGGAGGCATGACCAAGACCAAGCGGACCTACGAGCCCTGGTACTGGGCCAACGAGCACACCCGCCTCTACATGCGCCGGGGCTACCTGCTGCCCGGGGTGAGCGTGGAGGAGCGGGTGAGGGAGATCGCCCAGCGGGCCGAGGCCCTCACCAAGGTGGAGGGGTTTGGCCGCAAGTTCCAGGAGTACGTGGCCCGGGGCTGGTACTCCCTCGCCACCCCCATCTGGGCCAACTACGGCCTCAGGCGGGGCCTTCCCATCTCCTGCTACGGCACCTACGTGGAGGACGACACCGCTTCCATCCTGAGGGCGGTGGCTGAGGTGGGGATGATGAGCAAGCAGGGGGGAGGGACCTCCCTCTACCTGGGAAGGCTCCGCCCACGGGGGGCCCCCATCCGGGACAACGGGGAGAGCAACGGCTCGTTTGCCTTCGCCTCCCTCTTTGACCGGGTGATCGAGGTCTTCAACCAGGGCTCCACCCGCAGGGGCCAGTGCGCCGCCTACCTGGACGTGGAGCACCCCGACCTCGAGGAGTGGCTTTCCATCCAGCGGGAGCACTCCCCGGTTCAGTCCCTCTTCTGGGGGGTGAGCGTGGGGGACCGCTGGCTTGAGGAGATGATCGCCGGGGACGGGGAGAAGCGGGCCCGCTGGGCCAAGGTCCTGAAGAGCCGGGCCGAGGTGGGCATCCCCTACCTCTTCTTCCGGGACAACGCCAACCAAAAGGCCCCCGAGGTCTTCAAAACCCTCGGCAAGACCATCTGGGCCAGCAACCTCTGCACGGAGATCATGCTCCCCTCCTCGGAGGAAGAGAGCTTCGTCTGTTGCCTCTCCTCCCTGAACCTCCTCCACTACGAGGAGTGGAAGGACACGGACGCGGTGGAGACCCTGGTCATTTTCCTGGACTCCGTGCTGGACGACTTCATTGAGAAGGCGGAGGGCATCCCCTACATGGAGCGGGCGGTGCGCTTCGCCAAGCGCTACCGGGCCATCGGCCTCGGGGTCCTGGGCTGGCACAGCTACCTCCAGTCCCAAAGAATCCCCCTGGAAAGCCCCGAGGCCTTCCGTAGGAACGCCGAGATCTTCAAGACCATACGGGAGCGGGCCGAGGAGGCCTCGAGGTGGCTGAGGAAGCGGCACCCCGAGGACGAGCTCGCCGGGGTGGGGGAGCTTAAGGAAAGGCGCAACGCCACCCTCCTCGCCATCGCTCCCACCAAGTCCAGCGCCTTCATCCTGGGCCAGGTCTCTCCCTCCATAGAGCCCTACACCAGCAACTACTACCTGAAGGACCTACAGAAAGCTCGCGTCCCCTTCAAGAACCCCTTCCTGGAGGAGGTGCTGAGGGAAAAGGGCAAGGACGAGGAAAAAGTCTGGCGGAGCATCCTGGAGCACAACGGTTCCGTGCAGCACCTGGACTTCCTCACCGATGAGGAAAAGGCGGTGTTCAAGACCTTCGCCGAAGTCTCGCAGATGACCCTGGTGAACCTGGCGGCCTCGAGGCAGAAGCACATTGACCAGGGGCAGTCCCTGAACCTTGTGATCCACCCGGAGGCCCCGCCCAAGGACGTGAACGCCCTGGTCCTCCACGCTTGGCGCTCGGGCCTCAAGGCCCTCTATTACCAGTTCAGCCAGAGCGTGGCCCAGGCCTACAGCCGGGACCTCCTCCTCTCCTGCCAAGCCTGCGAGAGCTGAGGGCAGGCTACCCCAAGCAAGGCCCGGGGGGAGGGAACCCGCCCCCGGGCCTTAAAAGGACTTCAGAAGGGAAGCTCCTCAAACCCCCACACCTCGTCTTCCGCCGCTCGCCGGGCCTTTTCAGGGGAGAGGCCTCGCCGCCTCGCCTCCCGGTAGGCCCGCACCCACTCCGCCAAAAGCGCCGTCCCGTACTCGCTCCGGGAGGCGGGCTCGGGGCCGGAAAGCTCCTCCAACACCTCCGGCACCCGGCCAATCCCCTCGCACTCGGGGCACTCCGTCTCGCTCCCTGGCACGGGCTGGCCAGCGAACCACTCGGTGTAGACGAAGCCCTCTCCCCCGCACAGGGGGCACGCCACCGTGCGTACGCTCTTCACCCTCACCATCTCGCCAAAAGCCCGAGGGGGCGGCCTCCCGCCCCCCCTGCCCTAGGCCGCCTTCTCCTTCGCCTCCCTCAGAAGGACCAGGAAAGCTTCCAGGTCCTCCTCCCCCACGGGCTCGTTCTCCCGCCGCCAGGCCTCGTACATGCGGGCGAGAAGGGGGAGGTTCTGGGGAAGGAGCTCCACGCTCCCCTCCTTCGTCCCCGCCCACCCTGGGCCCCCGGAGTCCGGCCCCGCCTCCAGGACGAAGGCCTCGAGGATGGCCGCCAGAGCCCACACCTCCTCCTCCCGGGGCTCGGCGAGCTCCAGGAAGAGGTGGCCGTCCGCCAGGTAGACCTCGGCCCGCTCCGGGAGGTCGGGGACCTCCTCCAGAAGCTCCAGGACCCGCTCCCGCTCCAGGGCCTTCTTGCCCAGAAGAGCGCACGCGTAGGCCGAATAGTTCATCTCACCACCTCCACGGGGCTTTAGGGGGGGCCAAAGCCCCCCCTGCCCTCTAAAACGGCTCCTCGCTCTGCGCCTCTTCCGCCCCTTCCGCCTTCTCCTCCGCCTTCTTGGGCCGCACCAGGAGGGCGAAGTCGTCCAGGACCAGGGTGAGCCGGGTCTTCTTCCCGTCCTTTCCCTCGTAGGTCTCCGTTTGGAGCCTGCCCTCCAGGTGGGCGTAAGTCCCCTTGGGCGGGTCCATCTCCGCCAGGGCCTCGGCGAGGCCGCCCAAGGCCAGGACCTCGAGGAAGACCGCCTCGTCCTCCTTCCGCCGCCCCCGCACCGCCACGGAGGTCTTCCAAATCGCCGTCCCTTGGTTGGTGTAGACCAGCTCGGGCTTCCTCGCCAGGTACGCCTTCAGAATCGCCTTCATCCTTCCTCCTTTCGCCGGGCCTACGGGGGGGGCTTTAGCCCCCCCTGCCCTTTAGCGCCTGACCAGGTAGTAGCTCCCCGCGGGGCTCTTCCTAAGCCCCTCTTCCTTGAGCCACGCCTTCAGGGCCTCCTTCACCTCCCGGAGGGCCTTCGGGAGGTCCCCCTCCCAGTCCTCCTCCGCCTGGAGGAGGTTGAGGAGGGCCACCGCCTGCTCGGGGGTGAGCTTGAGGTCGTTCATCTCTTCACCTCCCGCCTCCTCCCGTGGGGCCCTTGGGCCCCCTAGCTCTCCTCTTCCGACTCCGGGGGGAAGTTGTTCTCCCGGGCGGCCTGGAAGATGGCCTCGAGGGCCTCCCGGTCGGTGAGGAGCCCCCTGAGCCAGTCCTCAAGGATCCCCTTGGCCTGGTCAAGCAGAGCGCACATTAGCGCACTCCGGCCCTCCACCAGGAGGAGGACCTAAGCCTCCCTTCCACCCCTCCCACGCTCCCCGGTGAAGGATGACCTTCAGCGGGGAGAGGTCGCGGGGCACCTCGCGCCCGAGGAGGGGAAGGAAGAGGCCTACCCTCAGGACCCTCCAGGGATTGCCGCCAAGAAGGTTCCTTCCCTCGGTGGACCCCTCTTGGCTCCCCGGTGAACCCTGAAGGCTTGAAAGCAAGGAGAGGTGGCGCTTCGCCTCCCCGATCTCCCGGGAAAGCCTGCGCCTGAGGTAGGGGTTGGGCTCCGCGCTTCTCTTCGCGCGGAGTTCCTGCACCCTGGAGGCGTAGAAGCCCTGGACGTGGTCCCTGAAGCGTTCGTCCCGGAGAAGCTTCCCGTAGCCTTTGGGAAGCTTCTCCTTGAACCCCAAGGCTCTCCTTCCGATCACGTACGCGGCGGCCACGTCCTTGGACAGGGAAAGCTGGGGAGCGTACTTGAGCATCCCGATGGCGGAGGTGTCCTGGGGGTTCACCTCCACGACTTGGACACCTTTCTTCCTCGCCAACGAATGGACCTTCCGGAGGAGGGAGGCGTAGGCGAAGCGGTGTTGCTTCCTGCGGAAAGCTCTTCCAGAGCCGTCCCCTCTCCTTCCCTTGGGGAGGTGCTTCAGGCGCTCCGTGGCGACGGCTACGCCGTGCTCCTCCGCTAGGGAGACCACCTGGTGGGCGATCTTCCACAGGAGAAGCTCCTTCGTCCCCCTGTTCGGAGCGCGGTCCACCTCCTCCAGGGAGAGGGTGAGGTGGCGCTTCAGGTTCCCGTCAGGGGAAACGAGGGCTAAGGCGAGGTGGTAGGGGTCCGAGTTCACGTCCAGGGCAAGGACGCCGTTCTCCTTCGTGGCCACGAGGGGCGCGGGCTCCTCCTCCCAGGTGAAGGTGGCGTAGACCTTGCCGTCCTTAAGGGAGAGCTCCACGTTGTAGGGAAGGGAAGCGTATACCCTCTGGAAGAGGGTGCTCAGGTTGGGGTGCTTCGTTTGGATCAGGGCGTGGGCGTAGCCTCCGTCTCCGAGGTTGATCCGGAGCCACAGGGCTCCGTCCTTGACGAGGAGCCTCAGGTTGAGGTTGCCCCCCTTGGTCTTGTCTCCCCGGGAGTAGAGGAGGCCCTGGCGCTTCTCCTTCCACTCCCGCTTGAGCTCCTTCAGGGGCTTACCCGAGAGGTGCCTGCGCCTCAGGGTCTCAAAGAGCTTCCTTCCCCCGAAGACGACCTTCCTAGGGTCTTCTCCTCTCTCCCGGGCGGAGTCCAGGAGGGCCTGGGCCTTCATCACCGCGTCGTCGGCGTAGCGGGTGTTGAGGCCGAAGAAGATGCGGAGGGGGCCATTTTCCCGCTTGAGGGCTTCCCTGGTCTGACCCTCAAGCAAGCGGTTGTAGGCGTAGCGCACCCCAGCGGAGAAGCGGCGCATGAGGTCCAGGGTGGCCTTGTGGTCTTCTCCGGAAGGGAAGAGGAGGAGGGCGTGGACTCCGGTGAAGGCTTTCGCCCTCTTCTGCGAGGTACGCTTGCGCGTGGCCTTAGGCTTGGCCTTCACCTGGGGCCTCCTGTGGGGGAGTATAGCGCTTCGGGGCTTTTCGTATGTCGCGGGGGCTCGCTGGGGTGAGGTGGCGGGAAGCGGGGGCGTACGAGCGTTGGGGTGAAGTAATATGCGCTATTTCCCAACTGTTTGCACCTCCTTTCCGTCCTCTCCCGTGGGGCCGTTGTCAGCGAAGCTACCTTGCGGCCCCCGGGCTCCCGGTCTTAGCTACACGAAGGGGAAAGGGGAGGGAGCGTGTAGCTAAGACAACCCCCTCCCCTCCTCCAGGCCCCCTACTCCAGGAAGTCCTCCAGGGAAACCCTCTCCTTGCGGAGGACCTCGTAGCCGTAGTCCTGCTCTTCCAAGACCTCCACCACTACCCGGCCTGCCTCCAGGTCCAAGGTGAAGGCCCCTGGCCCGTCCGCCCACCGCGCGGTGGCCTCGAGGAGGAGGGCCGCCACCTCCTCCTCGTAGAAGTCCTGGAGGGGCCTTCCTTGGCTTCCGAAGAACCAGACCGCTTCATGGCCCCACTCGGGCTCCACCACGCCTTCCACCCGGGCCACGCCGTCCGCCCTAAGCCTCTGGACCACCTCTTTAGCTTTCATCGCGCCTCCTTCGGTCCCCCCCGAGGGGCCGGAAGGCCCCCCTGCCCTGGGGGGCCCTCCCCTTCACCCTCGCCTGTAGAACCCCTCCCTGGCCCAGCGCCGGGGAAGCTCCTCCTGGGGGAGGTGCACCTCCCCGAGGACCCGGTACGGCCCCCGGAAGGGCCAGGGAAAGAGGCCCTCTCGGTCCAGGCGCTCCCGGGCTTGGAGCCAGTCGTCTAGCTCCCTGTCGTCCTCTTTCCACCGCTCCAGGAGGAAGCGGCGGCCTCGGGCGTCCTCCACCTCCAGGAGCCGCGCCCCAAGGAGCCCGTAGAGGTCTACGGGGAGGGCTAGGACCCCCTCCACCAGGAGGGCGGCCTCCGCCCAGTCGGCGAGGGGCGCGTCCGAGGCCACCTGAACGAGGTCCCCCAGGTGGAGCTTGGCGAGGAGGAGGAAGACTCGGACGGCGAGGTCGTAGGGGCGCTTGTTCTCCCAGGCAAACCCCGTCTTGCAGAACCCGAAGGACCACTCCTTCTTCTCCTCCCACCAGGGGAAGACGAAGGACTCGTAGTCCTCCGGGGCGGGGCCGTTGAAGGCCACCTCGGGAGGGTAGAGGACTGGCCCCCCCGTCCCGTCCGGCCCCGCTAGGGGAGGAAGGTGGGGAAAGAGCCGGGCGAAGTCCTCGAGGACGGCCCCAAGCCTCTTCTCCACCGCTTCCTTCGCCTCCGTCCTGATCCGCCAGTAGTGCGTGTGGCCCATGTCAGACCTCCCCGAAAAGCTCCCGCCTGAGCGCCACCGCCGAGTTGTCCTCGTAGGGGGCCTTGAGCCTGGCCTCGAGGGCGTAGAGCCGGGAGGCCAGCCCTCTGAGCCCTTCCACCGCCTCCTTCACCTCCCGGGCCACCCGCTCCGCCTCCAGGGGGTGCTCGGAGAAGAAGGCGTGGAGGTCTTCGGCGTAGGTCAGCGAAGCTATCTTGCGGGCGAGGGCCCGGGCCGCCTGGGCCATCTCCTCTAGGTGCTTTCTGACTCGGATTCGCCGCATCTCCCACCTCCACCCGGGTGCGAAGGGGGGCCACCCGGCCCCCCCTGGCCCTAAGCCACCTCCAGGACCACCCACCCGGCCCGGCTCGGCACGAAGACCTTCTCCCCCGGAAGGGGCTGGACCTCCAGGACCTCCACGTGGCCCAGGGCCTCGAGGTCCTCCAGGTCCACCCACCCCTCCTCCACCAGCCGGGGGTGGACGTAGGCCCCGTGCCGCCGGATGAGGCCCTCCAGGGCTCGGTCCGAGAGCCTGGTCTTGGGAACGCCGTCCGTGTTGGGCAGGAGCGCGATCATCTTGCACCTCCTGCCCTTGGCCGTGGGGCCGTCAGGCCCCCAGGCCCTCTTCCCTATACGCCACCCGCACCCGCTCCGGGCTCACCAGGACGAGGCCGCTCTTCCCCGGAGCGAAGGCCCGCACCACCTCTTCCGCGAGCTCCATAAGGAAGGCGTGGTCCTGGGGCCGGGGCCTTCCAGCCACCTTCACGGGCTTCCCCTCCTCAAAGACCACGGCGAAGCTCCCGCTCACCCGGGCGAACCGCTTTAGCGCTTCCATAGCGGCCTTCCCCGAGGGGCCGGAAGGCCCCCCCGCTCACAGGCGGTAGAGGACCACCCGGTTCCCCACCCCTGCCAGGGCCTCCTCCAGGGCCTCGAGGACCTCCCTGGGGTCCAGCCCCCCCAGGCCGATGCCCGGGAAGGCCATATGGACCTCGAGGCCAGGCCTGGCCTCCAGGAACCGCCGGAGCCTCGAGGCCCCCAGGCGGACGAGGCCGAGGTCCGCTCGGTCCCGGAAGTGGCCTTTGGTCTGGAAGGCCCCGTAGGACCTCCCTCCCGCCTCCACGGCCACGAAGCCGTAGAGGTAGACCCCGTTCCGAAGGATCCCCTCTCGCTGGACGGCCTCGGCGAAAAGGTGGGGGAGACGGGGCTCGGCCTCCGCCAGGGCCTTGGCCGCCCCGGCCCCCATGACCAGGCCCCGGGAGGTGAGGACCCCGTTCGTGGGGGCGGCCACCAGGGTCCCGGGAGCCTGAAGACCTGCCAGGAAGTTCCCGCGCTTGACGATCATGCTTATCTCCTTGGGGCCGCCAGGCCCCCCCGCTCATCTGGGCCGTTCCACCCCGGGCGCTCCGTCGGTCTAGGTGCTCCACCTGACCTCGAGGCCGCCCAAGGTGTTCCAGGGGTGTTCCGGCGAGCCGTTCCGGTGTTCTGTGGGGTGTCCCGGGCCCGTACCGCCCTGGCACAACCGGTGGCACAACTGGTGGCACAGGTGTGTCAAAGCCTCTCCAGGAGCCGCTTTAGCCCCCCGAGGAGGGCGAGGTGGCTGGGTAGAAGGCGCAGGCCGCCCACCAGGGGAGCCGCCTGCCGGGGGGGGAGCCTCGAGGCTGTGTCCTTTCCGGGGGGACGGTGGTGTCCCCGTCTTACCCAGGAGGACACCGGGGAGGGGCGCGGGAAAGGTGGGCGTCTGAGAAGGTGCCCGGTAGACACTATGTTGCGTCTGAGCATCTGCTCGGTAGACACTATGTTGCGTCTGAGCAAATGCTCGGTAGAAACCATGTTGCGGGTGAGCAAAATGCTCAGTAAACACAATGTCGTGCCTGAGCAAATGCTCGGTCGCAACAAGCGGGAGGGAAAATCGGGGAAGGAGGGGGGGTCGGGCAACCTGCGTTGCCAAAAGAGGATGTCCGCCAAACAGAAAACCCCGGAAGGATAAGGTGGTCCTTCCAGGGCAAAGAAGGGTGTCTACCCGATGACCGGGGTCCGGTAGACGGGCTCCCCGGTGGCAGGGTCGCGGTAGACGGCGATCGCCCTGCCCCGCCCCAGTTCGTCCAGGTGGTACTTGGCCTTGCGGAGGGTGCCGATGGCCTCAAGCTCCGCCAAGAGCCCCTTCAGGTGGGTGTCCACCTCGGCCACCGCTTCCAAGTGGCGGCGCACCTCGGGGACCTTCCAGGAGGGGTTCTTCACGAGCTCCTGCAGGAGGCCGACGGCCATAACGGCCTTCATCGCCTCCCTGGAGATGCCCTGCCGCACCTCCCACCCGATAGGGATCTTCAGGGCCACCACCTGGCCCTTCTCGCGGTCCACCAGGGCGGAGATGGACCGCACCGCCTCTACGAAAGCCTTCTCCCTGGCGGTGAGGCTCGCCACCAGGGCCTGGAGGGTCCTCAAGGAGCCGTCCCAGCCCAGGAGCCTGAGCCGGGCCTCCAGGTCCTCGGGGATGAGGTCCTCGCGGCGGAAGTGGGGGTTGTCCTCGTGCTCCAGGGCCTCCTCGAGGGGGCTCCTGCCCTCCTCGTACTCCACCCCGGAGAGGAACCGCTCCAACCACTTGGCCGCGTCCTCCACCCGCTTGTCCCGAAGGCCCCAATGCTTCTCCTCCCTCGGGGTAAGGTCGTACACCTCCACGGCGTACCTCACTCCCTCGGGGGACTCCCAGACCATGGGCTTGCGCTCCTCCTTGGCCTTGCCCGTGCCCTTCACGAGCAAGGTGGAGGGCGTCTCCTCCTTCAGGCGCTCCCGGAGGCGGGCCAGGCCCACCCTGACCGCGGCCACGAAGGGGGCAGGCACGTCCCGGGTGTCCACCAGGACGTAGCCCTCCTTCGCCGCCTTGGTCATCAGGTCCCTCACGCTCCCGTCCTCCTTCCAGAGCCGCCGAAGGGCCTCGAGGGCCTCCTCCACCGAAGCCGCCTTGCCGCTCGCCCAGAAGAGGCTACGAACGCTGACCTTGGTCATCTTTTACCTCCAACCTCATGCTACCTGTTTTCGCCTCTTCTGGCAATAACGAAACCTTGGAGGGATAAGGGGGTCCCTCCAAGGCGAGGTGCAAGGTGCCGAAACCGCCTAGACTGCTTGGGTCCTCGTCATGGCCTCCTTCAGGGCCGCTTCAAGCTCCTCAAGCTCCTCTTCCTCCAAGCCGCCCTCTAGGAAGCGCTCCAAGAGCTCCGCCTCCTTCTCGCCCAGCTTCCGCCGGAGGCCATAGCGCTCGATGGCCTCTTCCAGGGCTTCGAAGGCGAGGTCCCTCTCCTCCTCGCGCTCCCAGGGGTCGTGGCCCACGAACTCCTCCAGCCGGGTGCCCTCTTCGGTGGTGTCGTCCAGGCTGAGGATGGCCTCCGCCTCCGCTACGGCCAAGGCCTCCTCCACCACCTCCAAGGGGATCCCGAGCCTCTCGGCGACTTCCTCCGGCGTGGGTTCACGCCCGAGCTCCGCCTGAAGCCCTTCCGTGGCCCGCTTGACCTTGGCCACGAGCCGGGAGTTCGTGTACCCCACCCCCCGGTTCCGGTAGAACCACTCCCGCACAGCGCGGTCGGCTTCCACCATCACCCAGAAGGTGAGGTTCTTGGAGGGAGAGGGGAGCTTGCGCTCGCCCGTCCGCCAGGCCTTGAGGGAGCTGTGAACCTTGAGGGCCACCTCCTGGGCGAGGTCCAACGCCTCGTCCCCGAGGAGGTGGAACCGGGAGAAGCCCTCCTTGAGGGCCAGGGCGTAGTAGTGCCGCCCCAGCGCCTCGTAGTCCTCCCCCGCGAACGCCCTCATGACCTGCTCCCTCGTCAAAAGCCGAACGCCTTCCGCCATGAGCCGGACGCTGTCGGTGCGCATTTTTTACCTCCGCCCTCATGGTACCTCTTAAGGCGGAGGAAAGCAAGCTTGTGTGGCTACCTCTTGCGCTGAAGGGCCCTCCTCGGCTAAACTGAAAGGGCCGAAGCCGCTTGCTGGCTGTCGGTCGTTTTTTACCTCCACCGAGTAGGCCCCTGGCCCTCCGCCGGGGGCCGAAAGGTTTTACCTTCCCCGCCTCAAGCGGCGCACCTCCCGCCTGAGCCCTCGGGCCTCCTCCTCGAGGGACCAGAACGGGTCGAAGGGGTTGGAGAAGAGGGAGGGCCTGGAGAAGAGGAACCCGAGCACCATGAGGAAGAGGAAGACCCCCGCCGCCAGGTACAGGAGCCAGGTCCCCTCCCGGGCCAGGTCCAGGACCACCCCTCCGGCCACCATGAGCCAGAAGAGGCGGCTACGGAAGACTTCCCTCACCGCTTGCTTCGCCAGTCGCTTGTTTTGTTCCCGAAGCATCGCTACCCCCAGAGGCTCCTGGACCTAGCGTAGCGCCTCAGGCGCTCGTCCTTGGTCACCAGCACCGCCCCGAGCTTCAGGGTCGTGGCCAGGATGAACCGGTCCGCCGGATCCGGGTGGGGCAGGTCCAGGTAGGCCGCCTCCAGGGCGACCCCCGCGTCCAGGGGAACCACCCCGATCCCCCGCACCCGCAAGGCCTCCTCCAGCCAACGCCGGGGCTCTAGGGAAAAGGCGATCCGCCCCTTTTGGGCGAGGACCGCCACCTCCCAGGGGGTGATGGCCGAGATGTGGAGGGCTTCCCTCGCCCGGGCCTCGTCCAGGGTCCGCACCAGCCCCTTGGGGAGGACTTCCGGGCTCGCCAGGTACCAGACCCAGGCGTGGGTGTCCAGGACCAGGGGCCCCCTCACGCCAGGACCTCCCAGGCCTCTCCGGTGGGCTCCGTGGGGTCCTCGTAGCGGAGGAGGGTGCCCAAAAGTTTCTCCCTGGGGTCCTCCTCCCGGTAGGGGCGCACCTCCAGGACGGGACGGCCCCGGTGGGTGAGGAGGAGGGGCTCCCCGGTGGCTTCCACCCGGCGGAGGAGTTCCAGGGCGTGGGCCTTGAAGTAGGACTTGGAGACCTTCATGACCATAGACATTGTACCTGGTCATAACGCGCCACGACAAGAAACCCCGGAAGGATAAGGGCGTCCTTCCAGGGCAAAGAAGGGCGGAAGGCCTACTCCAGCACCACCTCGGGCTCGAAGCCCGCCCAGATGGCCGCGGCCAGGACGTGCGAGAGGTTCACCCCCCGCACCCTGAGGGCCGGCTTGGGCCACCCGTGGTCGGGGCGGATCACCGCCCGGCCCAGGCTCGCCCGCTCCAGCGCCTTACGGAAAGCCTCCTGGTGCCGCGTGTCCTTGAAGATCAACACCTTCTCTTCCATGGCAATTTAATGCTACCACTAAGACCGCTTTCAGACAATAAGGTACTTTGTGCTATACTTGGGCCATGCTCGCCGAAGCCTTCCGCGAGTACGCGAGGCCCAAGGGACAGGGCCGGGCCTACCTGGAGAACCTGGCGGGCTTCTTCCTGGCGGTGGCCCGGGACCAGGGGGAGGAGGAGCAGGTCCGCATGGTCATCGGCGAGGATCCCGTCCTCGGCCCCTACCTGGACGTGGACCTCCGGGAGGCCCCCAGGACCCACGCCTGGCTCTCCGCCTTCCGGGAAGCGGCCAAGGAAGGCGCCGCCCTAGCCCTTCAGGAGAACGAGGACGGCACCGTGGACGCCACCGTCCTCCCGCCGAGGAAGGCCGAGGCGTGATATACTGACCTTGGAAGGCCGAAGCCTTCTTTTCCGTGGCACCCCGGGGCGCTGAGCTCCGGGGTTTGGATTTTGGTGGCGCGTCTTAGCTACACGGGGAAGGGAGAGGGGAACGGCGTGTAGCTAAGACCACCCCACGAGGAACCCCACGGCCACCAGGAGCCCGCCCAAGGGCACCGCCACGTAGGAGCCCGTGAGGGCGGCCATCACCCGCCTCGCCTCCTCCCTCCACTCCGGGGGCAGGACCTCGAGGCCCCGCCGGTTGGCGTCCACCTCTAGGGGAAGGCTCGCGAGGAAGAGGCCATACCCCCCGGTGAGGAAGGCCGCCCCGAGGGGGCTCGGGCCCACCAGGAACCCGAGGACGAGAAGCCCCAGGGCCAGGGTCAGGGCCCCCTGCGCGGCTCGCACCATCTCGGGGCGTTCACGCCATTGCAGGGCGTGCCCCACCTCGTGAACGGCCACGGCCAGGTGGTATAGGCTCTTCCCCTCGTACACGGCCCGGGTCAGGTAGACGCTCCGCTCCGGGTAGCGCACGCCGTTTCTCTGGCCCACCCGCACCCGGAAGCCCGTGAGGCCCTTCCGCAAAGCCTCCTCGGCGAAGGGGCCCGCCTCGAGGGGAACAGGGACACCCCGGTAGCGAAGGACGGTGAACGCCAGGTAGACGGCGTATCCCGCCACCAGGGCGAGTCCGGTGAGGGCGAGGAGCACGCCGTTCACCCGTTCACCACCTCCAGGAGCATGTTCCGGAGGAGGAGGACCCCCCCGTACACCAGGGCGGGCACGTCCATGCCCCGGAACCGCTCACCCCTCTCCAGACCCACCGTTTCCGCCGCCCAGGCTCCCAAGGAGAGGAGAAGTCCCGTCCACCCGTACACGCCCACCCCGGCCAGGGCCAGGGCGGCGTACCGCCACCTTCCGGGGAGGACCCCGGCCAGGACCACCCCTAGGGGGGCGAGCCACAGGCCCCGGAAGAGGAGGCCCCCGAAGAGGAAGGCGAGGAGGGCCGCGAAGCGCCACCCCCCGCCCCGGGCCCACAGGGCGAGGACCCCCTGCCCCACCCAGAGGGCGAGGAGGGGCGAGGCCCCCTTCATCCCCGCCGTGAGCCACCCGAGGCCGGAGAAGAAGGCCTCCCTCCACCCCACCCGCCTGGCGAATAGGGCCCCGGTGAAGGGAGCCCCCCAGGGGCCATCCAGTAGCCCCGCCAGGGCCCCCAAAAGCTCAGACCGAAGCCCTCTCCGTCCTGCGGTAGACGCCATCCCTCGCTTCTACCAGGCCCCGGCTCACCAGGCGCTGGAGCCTCTTGGCCACCGTGGACTTGGGCCACCCGAGCTCCCGGGCCAGGGCGCTCGGCCCCTTGGGGACCTCGAGGGCCCCCAGCAGGGAAAGCTCTTCTTTCTCCAGAGGAACGGGAAGGGCTTCCTCCCTCTCCTCCCTCCGGGGCTCCACGGCGTTCACGGCCCCGTTCACCTCCTGGGGCTCCCCCACCGGGAAAGCGGCGGGCGCCCGGGCGTCCACGCTCCGCTTCCGCTCCGCCAAGCCCAGGCTCATGGAGGTCAGGTTCCCCCAGAACACCACCCCGGCCCCGATGAGGCTCCCCCAGAGGGCCCAGGCGCTCCCCAGGACCACGGAGGCGAAGGAGAGGTAGAAGGTGGCCACCTCCACGGCGAAGGCGATGAAGGGGGAGGCCCGCACCCCCTCGCCGTCAAAGCGGGCGTAGTAGTGCCGGAGGTGGGCGTAGCTCGCGGCCAGGGCCACGGCGTAGACCACCACGCCCACCACCGCCAGGAGCGGGAACTTCGCCATAGCCTCCCCCACCACTTTTCCCGTGATGAAGCCCACCACGGGCATCGCGGCGGCGGCGATGGCGGCCTGGGCGTAGACCCTGAGCACGGCTCACCTCAGGACCCGGTCCAGGGGCGTCCACCGCCTGCGTTCCCGCCAGGCGTTCACCGCCCGGAAGAGGAGCAGGGCCAAGAGGACCAGGGCCAGGCTCAAGCCCGCCCCCAGGACCACCCCCGCCTTCACCCCTTCGTCCACGCCCACGGCCCAGGCGGCGTAGATCACCTTGGCGGGCACCTGGTGTTCCCCCACCTGGACCACGCCGTTCACGTCCGCACGGAACATGCTCCGGGGAACGGTGAACACCACGTCCCCCGCCTTGAACGCCACGTCTCCCCCGTTCACCGATCACCTCCGAAGAGCCCGAAGAGGCCCCTCCGCCGCTCCTTAGCCTCGAGGGTGCGGCGGAAGGCCTCGGTGATGCGCTTGGCCCACTCCTCCAGGGCCTTGAGCCTCGGCTCCACCTCGCCCCGCCACAGGGCCGTGGCCCCCTGGATCCGCTCCTCCGCCTCCCTCAGGGCCTCGGCCTTGGCGGTCCTCACCGCCGCCTCCACCCGCTTCCAGTCCACGCCGTCCCCCGTTCTTAGGCCCTCCACCAGGGCCTTCAGGGCCCGGATCTCCTGGTGGTGGAGCCGAAGAGCGGCGTTCACCCCACCGAACCGGGAGGCCTCCTTCTGCACCGCCTCCTCCAGGCGCTCCACCCGCCTCGCCAGGTCCTCCAGCTGGGCGGAGAGCTTCCCCAGCTGGATGTAGGCCGCCCCCACGTCCACCTGCGGCTCCGAGCCCAGAAGCTCCCGGGCCCGGCCCCGGGACTCCTGGAGCCGCCGCTCCACCTCCCGAACCTCCTCGAAGGCCCGGCGCCGCCCCTGCTCCGGTCGGTAGAAGAGCAGGGCATGGGCCAGGCGCTCCCGGTAGAGGAGGGGGTCCTCCGAGGGGTCCTGGCCGAAGACCTCCTGGTAGGCCCGCCGCCACCTCGAGTCCCGCGCCGCCTCGTTTTGGTCCTGGGACCGGGAGGTCTTCTCCGCCCGGCTGGGAGGGGGAGGCGCCCCCGCTGGTTGCTTCCCCGTCAGGGGAACGCCTTGTGGAGAAGCTTGCCTCGGAGAAGGAGCTTCCACCGGAGGAGAAGGCGCCGGGGGAGAAGCCTCTACCGGAGGAGAAGCCTCCACCGGGGAAGGGGCCTGCGCCGCCTCTGCCGGAGGAGGAGCCTGCGAAGGAGCGGGGTCTTTCTGGGTCGGCTCCGCCTCCACCCCGAGGACGCCAAAGGCCTCCTCGTAGCTCCCCGCCAGCCCCTCCTCCACGAGGGCGGTAGCCACCCGAAGGAGGGGCTCCTCCAGGGGGGTGGCAGACCTCCCCGCGAGGGCCCGGAAGGCCTCCTTCGCCCTCCGGGTGGGGAAGACCCCCTTCGCCTTCTCCAAGACCTCCTTCGCCACCTCCTCCTCGAAGGAGGAAAGCTTGTCCGCGATTTCCTTCCAGAGCGCTTCCATCTACACCCCCAGAAGCAGGTAGAAGCCCAAGAGGGCCGGGAAGAAGGCCACCAGGAAGCCATAGCCTTCCTCCTCCCCTCGGAGGAAGCCGTCCGCCGCCAGCGCCAGGGCCAGGTAGGCCATAGCGGCGTAGGAGCCGCCCAGCCTCCACGCCATGGCCCCGGCCAGGCCCAAGACCGCCCCCCCGTAGTAGACCCCCACCCTTCCCCGGAAGAGGGCCCGGAGGAGGGGGGAGAGGGCGAGGAGGAAGGGCAGGACCCCCTGGCCCACCAAGGCTTGGAGGAACCAGGCCCCGAGGAGGGCGAGGGCCGCCATCCCGAGGAGGGAGACCCACTCCCTCACGGCAGGACCACCCTCCGGTCGCCGTCCAGGAGGTCCACCACCCCCGCCGTGGTGCGGTTCCCCACCAGCCGGAAGAGGACCATCCGCCCCGTGGGGGCGGAAAGCTCCGCCACCCCGTTCACCACCACGGCCCGGTCGGCCAGGCGGTAGCCCTCGTACCCGGGAGGCGGGGGGTCGCCGTAGAGGGCCACCCCCTCCTGGTCCTCCCCCCGGAGCCAGACCTCGCCCACCGCCTGCACGTCCGCCGTGAACCCGGGGGCGGTGAGCTCCACCCGCACCCGCTTCCGGGCCAGGGGCACGGTCCGGCTCTCCCCGGAGCGGGCCACCACCCGCCCCTCCTGGAAGGGGAGGCCGTCCGCGTAGGCCACGAGGAGGACCTCCCGGTACTCCCCGTCCGGGGGGCTCACGGCCAGGGCGAAGGGCGGGGTGCAGGACCGGGCCCGCTCCACGTCCCCGAGGAAGGCCGCCACGCACCCCACCCTCGAGGCCACCTCCTCCGGGGTCAGGTGGATGGGGGCGTACCGGGGCTCGGGCACCCGCACCACCCCGCCGTCCTGGGGCGAGGCCACCTCCACCCGGGCCTCCCCCGCCCCGTCCCGCACCCGGATCACCGCCCTGGGGGCCGTGGGCACCTGGAAGGAGGCCCCGCCCCGGTGGACCAGGACCATGCCCTCGAGGCCCGAGGGGGCCGGGTCGGGGTAGGCCGCCACCCCGAAGGCCCACTCCCCGTCCACCCAGGCCTCGTAGGTGGCGGCGCCGCTCGCCCAGGGGGCCTCCGCCCGCAAGGCGAGGGTCCTCCGGGCCACCTCCACCCGGGCCATGCCCCCGGGCCTGAGCTCCACCTCCCCTTGGTAGCCCTGGACCTCCACCCCCTGCCACTCCACCCGCACCTCCACGGGGACCTTCCCGAACACCCCCGTGAAGCGGAAGGTGTAGTCCTCGCACCGGGTGGCGCTCTGGCCCCCCACCTTCACCGTGGCGCACGCCCCCTCCTTGACCCCCGCCACCTCGAGGCGGGCCGGGCCCTGGAACTCCCGCTGGAGCTCCGTGCAGGAGGAAAGGAGGAGGGCAAGGGCCAGGAAAGCGCTAGAAGCGAACCTCATAGCTCAACCGCACGCCCCCGTAGAAGCCCGTGGCCGTGGTGAAGCGGAAGCGGTCCACGTGGGAGGCCACGCCCCTCCCCCAAAGCCCGTCCCGGTACCCCGCCTGGAGGCTCACCCGGAAGGGCGCGAGGGGGAAGCCCACCTCTCCCTCCACCAGAAGGCCCCGGTCCCGCCCGATGTCCTCCTGGGGCACGGCGTAGGCCAGGCGCGCCTTCCCAAAGAAGCCCTCCCCGGGGTAGACCAGGGTGGCGAAGAGGGCGGAGAAGGGGGTGTCCCCGCTCCCGAGGCCAAAGTAGCGTCCGTAGCCCAGGGTCAGGTCCACGGGGCCCAGGAAGGCGCCTCCTTGCGCCTCCACGAAGTACCGCCCGGGCTCGCCCCCCACGAGGCCCGCGCCGAGGCCGATGCGGGCGTGCACCCCGGGGAGGAGGCCGCCTTCGGGCTCGTGCTCCACGTAGCCCGCCCCGAAGTAGTAGCCGCCGTCCCCCGCCCCGAGCTCCCCCACCAGGCGGATGCCCTGGAAGAGCCCGGCCTGGGCGGTGGCCTCGCTCCGGCCCTCCAGGCTCCGGTAGCTCACCCGCACGCTTCCCGCCTGGAAGGAGGCCTCCACCCGGTCGGTGCCCAGGTGCACCTGGGCCTCCTCCCACCCCAGGGCGAGGCCCCCGAAGGGACCCCTCTCCCCCACTCCGGCGTAGACCTGGGCCCTCGCCCGGGAGTCCACCCGCTCCTCCAAGGCCTTGGTCCTCTCCTCCAGGGCGTAGACCCGCTTGCCCGTGGCCTGGGCGTCCTTCACCCGGGCCGCCTCGTTCTCCTGGACCTTTTGGGTGAGCTCGGCGAGGGCGGCCTCGAGGGCCTTCACCCGGGCCTCCATCTGGGCGAGGGCCGCCTTCTGCGCCCCAAGCTCCTTCTCCAGGCGGCTCACCGCCCCCTCCAGGGCCTCCAGGTCCTTGAGGGCGGCCTGGGCCTCCAGGGCGGTGAGGAGGGCCTGGCGCACCTCCTCCAGGTCCTTCTCCATGGCCTCCAGGCGCACCCCCTGGTCCTCCAGGGCCCGCCTCACCTCCGGCACCACCTCCAGGAGGTCGGCCACCTGCCCGTAGAGCTCGGCGATCCGCTCCGGGGCCGCCCCCGCCTCCTCCAGGGCCTTCCGCACCCGGGCCAGGACCTCCTCCGTCCAGGTGAGGTAGGCCCGGTAGAGCAGGACCGCCGCCTGGTAGCGGTTCACCGCCTGGTTCCCCCGGAAGGTGCCGTCCGGGAAGCCCGTGAGGACGCCCTTCTCCAGGAGGGCCCGCACCGCCCCCTCGGCCCAATGCCCTGGGGGCACGTCCGCCATCTGGGCTTTCACCGAACCCGCCAACAAAAGGGTGGCTAGGGCGACTCGCCGCATAGCCACATGCTACCACTCTCTAACTTTTATGGCAACACATTACACGCTAAGCTCCACCCCCTCCGGCTCCCTCCCCTGGAGGAGGTCGTCCAGAGCCTGGGCCAGGTCGGGATAGACGAGGTAGCGCCCCTTCGCCACCACCTGGAGGGCGGTGCCGAAGGAGGGCCGGGTCCTCCGCCTCCCCTCCTTCAGGTCCGGCTCCCCGAGAACGGGGTGCAGGGCGGGGTTTTCCAGCACGTCCAGAAGCCTCTCCCCGTGGGCCGTGGCCACCACCCGCACCCCCCTCCGGGAGGCGGTGAGGCACTCCTGCACGTCCTCGTTGTAGCCGATCTCGTCCACCACCACTACCTCCGGGGAGTGGTTGGCGATGGCCTGGTAGATGATCCGCCCCTGGTTCCTGGAGGGAGGGTCCGGCACCTGCATCCTCCGGGCGGGCCGGATCCCCGGGTGGGCGGTGAGCCCGTCCCCCCCGATCTCGTTGGAGGTGTCCACCACCACCACACGGGGCCCCCACCGCTCCGCCAGGATGCGCACGATGTCCCTGAGGAGGGTGGTCTTCCCCGTGCGGGGCGGCCCCACCACGAGGAGGCTTCCCCCGCTTTCCAGGAGGTAGGGCCTGAGGGGCTCCGCCACCCCCTCCACGAACTTCCCCACCCGGATGGTGATCCCCGTCATCTCCCCCAGGGCCGACTGAATGCGGGAGACCCGGTGGAGGGTGCCCTCGATCCCGGCCCGGTTATTCTCCTTGAACCCCCCCACCCGGTGAAGGACGAAGCTCAGGTCCTCCTTGGTGATCTCCCGCTCCGAGAAGCGGGGGGCCCCGTCCACGGTGTAGGCCAGGGGGGCCCCGAGGTCCATGGCGATCTCCTCCAGCCTCGCCCCGTGGGGCTCCACCTCCTTGCGTACCCAGGGGGGAAGCTTCTCCATGAGCGCCGCGAACTCCCTGTCAAACCCCTCGCGAAGCCGCACCATGCGTTATTCCCAACGGTCCGAAAGCCCGGACAAAAAGCCCACCACCGCCCCCAGGGAGAGGCCCGTGGGGAGGCCGGAGAGGAAGGCCCACACCTCCTTGGAGGCCGCCCCAAGGTGGTGGGCGAGCCTCTCCAGGTCCGCCCGCCCGAGGAGGGCCGCCCCCAGGTAGAGGAGGGCCGTCCAAGGGAGGAGGACCCGGGCCACCCGGCCCAGGGCGTACCCCGAGAGGGCCCCCACCCCGAGCAAGACCCAGGCCTCCTTCTGGGAGAAGGCCCGGCCCAGGGCCTCGAGGGCGTGGAAGGCAGGCAAGGCCTCCATCACCCCCTCCGCCAGGCCCGGTAGACCGAAAGCACCCGCTCCACGTACCTCTGGGTGGAGGCGGGAATGGCCCCTCTCCTCACCGCTCCGAGCCCGGCGTTGTAGGCGGCGAGGGCCAGCCGCCAGTCCCGGGTGGCCTCCCAGAGCTCCCGGAGGTGCTTCGCCGTGGCCCAGAGCGCCCAGTCGGGGTGGGCCCGCCACTCCACGGGAGCCCCCGTGGTGCGCGCCCAGGTGCCGGGCATGAACTGGCCCAGGCCCACTTCTCCGGCCCGCCCTACTGCTCCCGGGCAGTAGCCGCTTTCCACCCACACCACGGCGGCCACCAGGTAGGGGTCCACCCCCCAGGCCCGGGCGTACTTCCACGTCTTCGCCCAGAGGTCCTGGGGGACGTGGCCGCACGCGAAGGCCGCCCCCAGGAGGAGGACCAGGTAGGCCGCTCGCCTCACCCCTTCTCCACCTCCCTCTCCAGGAGGGCCCGCACCGCCTTGAGTTCCCCGTAGACCCCGGCGAGGAGGGCGAGGCCCACCCCGTAGAGGAGGACCACGAGCCCCGCCCCCACCCCGGCCCCGTCCAGCCGGAAGAGGCCGAGAAGGAAGAGCCCGGCCCCCAAGACGGCCACCGCCTTACCCAGAAGCTCCGCCCACTTCACCTTCCACCTCCTTTCACGTACTCCCGGATGTAGAGCCGGTGCACCCAGTCCTCCACCGCGAAGGGCACCCCCCGGAGGAAGGCGAAGTAGAAGCGCTCCACCAGGGGAGCGGGCTCCGCCCCCTCCAGGGAGAGGCCCACGTAGCCCCGAAGGAGGCGGATGGCCTCCTTCCGGTCCACCACCACGAACTCCCCGTCCACCCGGGGGGCGAAGCGCACCACGGCCCCCGCCAGGGCCAGGGAGGGCCCGTAGCTCTTCGGGTGGGTGAGGCCGCTATCCGTGGTGAGCAGGTACACCTTCACCCCTCCCTTCACCATGGCCTCCCTTAGGGCCTCCGTCAGGGGCTTCAGGTCCAGGACCGCCACCTGCACCAGGACCTCCCCCGTGGCCCGCCTCACCGCCTCCGCCGCCTCCTCCAGGGTGTAGCTCCTTCCCAGGGCAACGGAGGCCGCCAAGGCCAAGACTGGGACGAACCAGGACCTCATCCTCCTTCACCTCCACCGCTTCGCCGCAAAGCTTCCCCAAAAGCACCTGCTCCCCCTCCTCCCGGGGGAAGGCCAGGACCTCGGGCACGGGCGCCTCCCGGCGCTCCTTCTTCCACCGCTCCACCGCCCGGCACCACCGGAGGAGGGCCCGGTACCCCTCCCGGTCTGCCCCCTGGATGGCCTTGAGGCCCTTCTGGGTGATGGAGAGGCGCACGGGCTCCCCCTCCACCTCGCACCAGCCCAGCTTCACCCAGGCGGGCTCGGGGGTGGGGAAGCCTTCGGGGAGGCGGAGGTCCAGGCGAAGGGTCTCCGAGCCCCGGTAGTACCGCTTGAACTCGGGCACCCGCCGGGTGAGGGCTTCCAGGTAGAGGAGGAGGCTTTCGGGCCTCGAGGGGTCCCGGCTCCAGGGGGCGGCCTCCCCTTCGGGCGAAGCGGAGGCGGGGAGGGAGACGGGCCCCCGCGTCCGGGGAAGGGGGAAGCCCGCCTCCTCCACCCGCGCCTCCCGCGCCTTCTTCCAGAGGCGGTGCAGGAGGTGTTCCTTCCGCCACATGCCGAAGAGGTTCATGCGGGCCGGAGGAGCGCCCTCCAGCAGGACCACCGCCTCCCCCTTGGGGGCGGTGCGCATCTCCTCCGGGGAGAGGAGGGGCCGGGCCACCTCCCGCTCCCCCACGGTTCGGCTCGTGGGGATGGGGAGAAGGCCCCTCCGGCTCACCCCCCGCACCTCCTGCATCACCGAGGTCTCCCCCAGGACCTCCGAGAGGCGGGCGGCGTCGTTGTCGGAGAGGCCGGAGAGGAAGTAGACCCGCTGGGCGAAGGTGCCCTCTATGGCCTCCCACTCCTCCCCGTAGACGGCCCGCCCCTGGTCCGTGTTCTGCACGGCGATGTGGTAGGCCACCCTCCGGGAGCGCATGGTGCCCAGGTTCTCCTTGATCCCGGGGAGGAAGCCGAAGTTGGGGAACTCGTCCCAGTAGACGCTCACGGGCACCTTGAGCCTGCCCCCGTTCCGGTTAGCGTGCTGGAGGGTCTTCAGGTCCACGATGCGCTTCAGGAGCTTGAGGAGCACGTACCCCGAGGCGTTGTCCCCGATGAGCTCCTGGGGCACGCCGATGTAGACCAGGCTGGGCTCGGAGAAAACCTTCGCCCAGGGGACCTCCATGGGCCCGGGCTCCGTGGCGGCGGCGAGGCCCGGGTCCAGCCAGATGGAGAGGCGGTTCCGGGCCCCGTTCAGGATCCCCGCCAGCTGGTCCTGCCGCATCTCCAGGAGGGTCTTGAGTTCCACCTGCAGGTAGGGCCGCACCTCCACGTAGGCCTTGAGCCCGGCCACCCCGTCCCCCAGGACCCGGTAGACGTGGGCCAGGGAGTACCGCCCCTCCACCCCCTCGGCGTGGATCAGGGCCTGGAGCAGGGTCCGCTCGAGGCCCGGGTAGAACTCCTTGGAGTCCGGGACCTTAGGGTTCCGGGGCACGAAGATCTCGGCGATGAGCTTGGCCTGGGTGATGTCCTCGGCCCCCTCCAGGAAGTTGATGCGGTAGGACCTTTCCCCCCACGGGGTGAAGGGGTAGACGGCCCGCCCGTGGTGGGCGTAGTAGGCCATGGCCTCCATGAGGCCTTCCCGGTCCGGGTACTTCAGGTCGTAGACGATGGCCGTCCACCCGTCCTTGGCGTCCAGGAGGAGGTTGGGCAGGTAGTACCCCGAGGTCTTCCCGTGCCCCGGCTTCCCCACCACCAGGGTGTGGGCCACCCGCTGGCCCTCGGAGACCCGGAGGGGCCTCTTCCCGAGCTGGCCGTACCAGCCCACGCCCTTGGGGTTGAGGTAGGGCTCGAGGTCCCTCTCCGTGGCCCACCGCCCCTGCCCCGGGAGTTTCCTGGGCCTCGCGGGGCTGTAGACGAAGGGGGCGAGGCCCCCCACGAACCCCAGGACCAGGACGAGCCGGAGGAGGTCGTAGTTGAGCCGGGCCGCCCAGAGCCGATTGAACTCGCCTCCGCACGGGGTGGCCACGTTGAGCATGCAGGCGGTGGCGAACTCCAGGCCCCTCGCCCCGGGCCTGCCCACGGCCTGGTCCCAGCCCGCCTCGGCCAGGGCGTTCGCCGCCTCGAGGGCCCCCCGCGCCCCCAGGTAGAAGACGAGGCCCAGGGTGGCGAGGAAGAGGAGGAACCCCAAAGCCCGAAGGGCCTTGAGGGGGCGTGGGGTCTCGAAGAGGGAAGCGGCCTCCACCTACCTCCTCCCCCGCGCCCGGGCGATCCACCTTCCTGGGGCCTTAGGGGCCAGGGGCCGGGCGCGAAGCGCCGCCAAGGCCTCCTCGCTCAGGCGGAACTCCACCCTGGGCAAGGGGTCCCTTTTGACCCACTTCGGTCCACGGTCAATCCAGCGCTTCACTCCTCATCACCTCCCTTCCTGTAAGCGCTCCTGTCAATCCACCTGCCCGGAGGCGGCCCCCCTGCGGGAAGGGTGGTGCCCGAGGGGGTCTCCGGGGGCCGCACCTCCTTGGCCCGGTCGGTCCACCTTCCCGGGGCCTCAGGGGCTCTGTAGGAGGGGACCTCCCCGGGACCCGTGTAGCCCACGCTCTGCCCCACCCCGGGGGCGGGCCGCACCACGGCGGGCTCCACACCCTGACCGTACTCGGCCCGGTGCATGTACGGCACCCCCGTCCCGGGGGCCTGGACCTCCACCGTGCGCTGGTAGGCGGGAGGCACCTCCTGGCCCCCACCGCTTGCGGCTGAAGAGAAGCCTCCTCCGCCTGCGCCCGAGGGAAGGGCCCTCGAGGGCCCCCCAAGCCCCCGGCCCAGACTCCCCGCGGCCTGGCCCATCCCCTCCAGGGCGCTCGCGGCCCCGCCCATGGCCCTGCCCACGGCCTGGGTTGCCATCCCCGTGGCGTAGCTGACGGCCGCCGCCGTCACGGCCAGGGAAAGCCCACCGAAGAAGGTGGCCACCAGGCTGGAGAGATAGCCCGCGATGAGGAGGGCCGCCGCCATGCCTCCCACGGTCATCAGCAGGGTCTGGGCCCAGGCCTGGAACATGTCCACGAGCCCTTTGCCGATGCCCAGGACGAAGGTGCCCATCTGGCGCATTCCCTGGGCGATGGCCTCCTTGGTCATGGTTCCGCACGCCACGGGGGAGAGGAGGGCCTTGCCGTCCGGGGGGACGTTCCGGTAGTTGAGCTTCCCGTCCGTGTCCACGAAGACCTCAAAGCCGCACACCCGGGGGTCCCACCCGTTCTGGACGGCCAGGTCGTTCAGGGTCTCGGCGAAGATGCGGCGGTTCTCCCGGAACTGCCCGGTGAGCTGTTCCACGGTGGTGTCCACGATCTCCTTGGCCTGGGAGGCGATGTAGGCCGCCGGACGGGAGACCCCGAGCTCCATGCCCCCCCGCACCACGAAAGGCCCGACGGCCCCCATGATGAAGGCCCACACCACCACGGAAAGCCACCGCCCGAAAAGCTGGGGCCCGAGGCCGATGGGAAGGGCCAGGCTCCCCGCCACGATGGGCCAGAAGGCGGAGGCCAGCATGAACATGGTGCTGATGAGCACCGTGAGGACCATGGCGATGATGACGAAGGGAACGAGGAGGAGGGAGGCGGGGTTGAGAAGCTGGGCCGCCGCCCCGATGCCCGCGAGGATCTGCTGGGCCCAGTCGGGCATGTTCGTCCCGTCGTTCAGGCCCGTCCCCACGAGGTGGACGACGCCCGCCTCCACGATGGCCACGATGGTGAAGAGGGGGTTGATGACCGCCCCCAGGGCCTTGAGGTTGTTGGCGGCCTCCGTCATGGCGTCCGCGAGCTCCGTGCGGAAGGTGTTCGTGACGGCGTAGTACACGCCCTGCGTACCGCCGAAGCTCTCGTCCAGGACCTCCCCGAACCAGAGGAACCCCCCCGCCAGGACCACCCGGGCCATGGCCCCCAGGACCTCCTCCAGGCTCCCGTAGTAGACCGCCCGGATCAGGCTCCAGATGAGGCCCACCACGATGAGGCTCCGCCCGATGGTGTAGGCCCCCGCCTGGAAGTCCCGGAGGCTCGCCTTGAAGAGGGCGATCCAGTCGTTGAGGTTGAGCATGGCGTTGAGGATGCCCGTGAGGAAGTCCCGAACCCCCTGGTCGATCTGTCCCTGGGGCGGCGGGGGCGGGTCCGCCAGGGCCAGGAGGAAGAGGAAGGGGAGGAGGGCGAGAAGCCTCGCGCCCCACCCCTTGGGAAGAAGGGCCCGCCTCACGGGCTACCCCCCGAGGGCGGCGGGGTGCCGCTTTGCGCTCTCCATTGCCGCGCGAGGATCTCCAGGGCCTCCCCCGCCGCCACGTACTTGGCCGAGGTCTTCTCCGCCTGGGAGGCCACCTGGCCCATGAGGGCCCGTAGCTGGTCCTCGGCGCTACGCTCCTGCTTCCTGATGAGCTCCACCAAGTTCTGGTTCACCTGGACCAGTTGCTCCACGGTCATGGCCTGCTGGGCGGCGAGGTTCTTCATCTCCTGCACGGCCCGGAAAGAGTCCTGGGCCTGCAGGCGGATGAGCTCGGCGAAGCCCTTCACCACCACCTCCGTCACCTCCCGGGTGGAGGGGGCGGTCTGGGCCTCGGAGATGAGCTCCTCCGTGATGCCGGGGTCCATCACGCCCCCCGAGCCGGAGCCGCTGGTGCCGCCCGAGCCGGAGGTGCCCCCGGAGCCCCCCGGGGTGTTCTGGGCCCCAAGGGCGCCTCCCGGGGAAGCGCTTTGCGCCCCCACCACGCTCGCCCCGGAAAGCCCCCCGGTGAGGGAGGCCCACCCCTTGGACACGGCCTCGGCGATGAAGTTCCAGGCGGCCCCCAGGGTGTCCCAGAGGTCCTGGAGGGTGCTCTCCAGGCTCAGGTTCTCCTGCTGGTTCTTCACGTTCTGGGCCACCCGGGACTGGTTCTCCAGGAGCTGGGCCGTGCGCTGGAGGTCGGCGAGGCTCTGGGTCGTGGCCTGGAAGCCCAGCTGGGGCACCACCCCGGAGATGAGCCGGGTCCACCACTCCGGGCCCCAGTAGAGGGGGTCGTCCCCGGGCTTCCAGGCGTCCAGTTCCCGCAACTGCTCCGCCCGCGCCCGGGCCAGGGCGTTCAGGATGGCGTTCTTCTGGCGGCGGATGTCGCTCATGAGGTCCGTCAGGGCCTGGTCCACCTGGTCCACCAGGGGGTTGAGCTGGTGGAGGCCAAGCCCCTTGCCCAGCCAGTCCAGGGCCAGCCCGGTGCCGTAGTAGATGGCCTGGTTCTTGAAGTCCTCCCACATGTCCCCGAGCTGGTTCCAGTAGTTGATGGCCTTCTTCACGGTCCGGTGGGCGGTGCACAGCCACCGTACCGAGGAGAGCTCGTAGAAGCCGATGAAGCGGCAGGCCTGGGCGATGAAGCCGTCCAGGTCCTCCATGAGGCCCTGGGCCTGGAGGTTCTGGCCCGAAAGCCCCGTCCCCTGGACCTGGAGGGCGAGGAGGGCGTAGGCCGTGCCCGTCTTCTCCCCGGTGTAGTCCACCTCCAGGCGAAGCGCCGTGGTGCCGCCAAAGCCCCCGGTGTCCCAGTACCGCTTCACCTGGAGGGAGGTGGTGCGGAAGACCTCCCGCCCCGAAGGAAGGGCCACACCCCTCACCTCGAGGACCCTCTCCCCCGGCTCGGGCTCCACCCGGGCCTCCACCACCAGGACCCGCCCCTCCGGGTAGGTCCCGGGCCTCGGGGAAAGCCACGCCACCCTCACCGCGAGGGCGGGGAGGAGGGCGAAGGCGAAGGTCAGCGAAGCGATCTTGGGGATCCAAGCCCTCATGCCCGCCCCTCCGCGAGGTCCACCACCGCCTTGAGGACATCCCCCCCGTACCTCTCCACCAAGGCCTTCCTCCGGGCCGCTTCCTCCTGGGCGCTGGTGAAGAGCCAGTAGTCGTAGGGCGTGGGCCAGAGCTGAAGCACGTCCCCCTCCTTCCGGTCGTCCCGCACCGCCCACACCATCACCTCCCCGTAAAGCCCCTTGACGCCCCCCAAGGAATTCCACACGGCCATGGCCCGGTCGGAGAGGCCGAAGACTCTTCGCACGTGCTCCTCCTCCCCCTGCACCCGGAAGAGGAAGACCCAGGTGGTGTTCTGGAGAATCCTCCCCGCGCTCTCCCCGCTGTAGTCCTGGAGGCTTTGGGTGATGCTCCAAATCCCGCCACCCAGGTGCCGGAACCGGCGGTAGAGCTCCTCCACCAGGCTCGCGGCGTAGGGGTTCTTGAACACCTTCCAGGCCTCGTCCAGGACCACCAGGAGGTTCCGCTCCTCCCCCCGCTTCTTCCCCTCCTTCGCCCGCTTCCAGATGAGGTCGGCCATGAGCACCGTGCCCACCACGTCCAGGCCCTCGTAGGCGTCCAGGCCCTCGAGCTCGTAGCACACCACCCGGGCCGTGCTCACGGGGACGGAGGTGGGGCGGTCCGCGAAACTGCCCATGGGGGAGTCCCCGGTCCAGGACTGGAGCCGGAGGGCGAGGCTTCGGGCCACCTCCTTCTCCGAGGGGGACACCCCCCGCCCCCCGATCTCGTCCAGGGTGAGGAGGGTCTTCACCAGGTCGGAGAGCCTGGCCCCGAGGTAGCGCTTCTCCTCGGTGCCGTCCTCCCTCAGGTCCACGGTGGTGGCCCGCTTGTAGGTCTGGTCTATGGCCGCCTCCAGGATGGCGTTCTCCACCGCCTCCTGGGTGGGGTCGCCCCCGGGGGGGACCATGGCCCGGAGGAGCTTCAGGAGGTCCCCCTTCTTCTCCGGGGTGGGCTCCACCTCCCCCTCCTCGAGGTCAAAGGGGTTGATGCTGGTGCCCGCCCCGGGGCGGATCTCCACCATGGCCCCGCCGAAGGCCTCCACCAGGGCCTGGTAGTTCTTGCCCCGGTCCAGGATGACCACGCTCGCCTTCTCGTCCCGCAAGAGCTCCGAGAGGAGGTACTGCACCGCGAAGGTCTTCCCCGAGCCCGAGCCCCCCACCACGATGCCGTTGTAGTTCCGCATCCGCTTGTCGAAGGGGTCCACGGAGACCAGGGCCCCCTGGCGGGTCCGGAAGAGGGCCACGGGCCTCGGGCTTCCCGTCCAGGCCCCCGTGGTGGGGAAGAAGTGGGCGGCGTTGGTCTCCAGGAGGTAGACCTTCTCCTCCGCCACGCCCCCGGAAAAGGGGGCCTGGGCCAGCCACGGGGCGAGGAGGCCGTTCCTGAGGACCCGGAAGGGGTTCCCCGGAACCTGGCTCAGGGTGCTCACCGCCTGGCTCACCCGCTCCTCCAGGGTCTCCCGGTCCCGCTCCAGGAGGACCAGGCTCGCCCCCACCTGGAAGATGTGGTCCCCCGTCTGGGAGACGTGGGTGATGGCCCCCTCCGTCTCCACCTGCCCCACCTGCACGTTGGGGTCCACGTAGGTCCCCGACTGGGAGGCGGAGTAGTACCGCCTCGCCCGGGCCTTGAGGGCCCGGATGGCGAGCTCGAAGGGCTCGTGGAGGAAGTCCATGACCAGGTAGAAGCGGTCCCCCCCGGCCTGGGCCAGCACGTCCCCCATCTCCGCGTAGGTCTCGTCCGGCACCGTGTAGAGGGAGAGGACCCCCGCCCACATCCCCCCCACGTAGAGGGCGTCCCGGTAGGAGTTGTCCACCTCACTCCGGGCGATCTGGGCCCGGAGGGTGGGGGGCCTGAGAGAAGGGATGCGGCGGATGGCCTCCCGGGGGTAGCGTTGCCAGGTCTGTTGGTACTGGGGCACCTCCGCAAGGGCCAGGGCGGGGTTGAAGTAGCGGTAGAGGACGGCGAAGAGCTCCTGGTCGCCCATGGGGAAGGCGAGGACGCGGTAGGCGGAAGCCGCGCGGATGATCCGGGTCCGCACCCGCTCCGCCTCCGCCACCACCTCCTTCCACTCCTCCGGGGTGAAGGGCACCCGGCGCCGCTTGTGCCGGGGCCTGCCCAGGAGGACGCTGAGGTAGACCCGCTTCTCCAGGACCTGCCCCTTCTGCCACCGCTCCCGCCAGGCCTCGTAGCGCCTTTCCTGCAGGAAGCGGGCCGTGGGGTGGGAGGGCTCGAGGCTCCGGTACCGCTCCACCCGGGCGAAGGGGGCCGGGGAGACCTCCACCACGAGCCGGGCCCGGCTTCCCTCGGGCACGCCGCTCCGAAGGATGGTCTTGATGACCCCCACCAGGCCCTCCATGTAGGCGGTGCTGGCGAAGAGGGTGGGCTGGAGCTCGAGCCTGACCCCCACCTCCACCCGCCCGTCGTTCAGAACCACGAGGCCGTCCTGGATCTCCCAGTACGGCAAGAGCGCGGTGAGGGAGTCCTCCCGCGCCCGGGAGAAGAGGCTACCTCTGGAAGCGCTCGTCATAGATCAGGGGAGTCGTGTCCTCGTCCCGCTCGGGGCGGTAGCGCTCCTTCTGGGTGAGCCAGGCGATTTCCTGCCAGAGGCTCGCCCCGGGGAAGCGCATCCGCAAGCGGTCGGAAAACTTCACCGCCAGAAAGCCCGCCACGCCCGCCAGCACCAGGCCCAGGGCCGGGTGCGGCAGGCTCCCGCCCACCTGGAGCCCCAGGGTCATGGCCACGGCCCCGAGGAAGAGTTGCCAGAGCTCGAGGCCGAGGAGCGTCAGGGGCTGGTAGAGCCGCCACACCCGGAGCCTGAGCATGGTTCAGAAGAGGCTCGTGCAGGCCGGGGAGTTGGCCGAAGCGGTGGCGTTCCCGAAGAACATCTTGGCGAAGTAGGGTGCGGCGGCGATGATGATGCCCCCGATGCCCGCCCCGATCATGAGGGGCATGGCGTTGCGCCCACCGATGGCGAGGGATATGCCACCCACGGCGAACATGAGGATGATGATCCCCAGGCCGATGGGACCCTTCAGGTAGCTCACGATGGTGCAGATGGCGTTCGCCACGTTGCCGAAGGCCTGGTCCGCCGGGTTCGCCTGCGCCTCCGCCACCCCGAAGAGGGTGAGGCCCACCGCCAACGCCAAGGCGAAGAACCTGAAGTGCTCCGTCTTAAGACCCTTAGCTAACTTCTTCAGCACGCTTCACCTCCTAAGGAAGAACCACGAGCCTGAAGCCTGAAACCCGTCCGCCATGAACTCTTCCGCCCGCTCTCGCCCCCTTTCAACCTCATACGACTGCCATTATAGCAAAACCATGCCCTTTTGTGGCAACATGAGGGCGTGAGGCTGAACCCCGAGGTGCGCAAGGAAGCGGAGGAAAAGCTCGGCAAGAAGCTCCCCGGGCCAGACGAGCCCGGCTTCTACGCCCTACTGGAGGAGCTCAGGGAGAAGGACCCGGAGCTCGCCGCCCTCCTGGAGGAGGGGATCGAGTTCGAGCAGGTCAGGCCCCCGGAGGAGGAGGTCCGCCGGGAGGTGAAGAAGCGGGCCTTCCTCCGGGACCTCTACAACCGCCTCTTCAACCGGTATGACGAGCTTACCGGGGAGTGGGTGCCCTCCCGTCCCAAGCAGATCCTAATCGGGGTGGGGGGCCTGATGGGCCTCGTCGTCTTCATGTGGGCCCTGAACAACCTGGGAGGCCCCAAGCGCCCGGCCCAGGCTCACCCCTCCCCCCAGGTCCAGCAGGCGGCCACCGCTCCCCAGGCGGCCTCCGGAACGCCCCCTCAGGCCCAGGCCCAGGAGGCTCCCGCACCCCCGGCTGGCGCTTCCGGGGCCACGGGGGAGGCCGCGCCCCAGTCCCAGTCCACGGCCACCCCGGTCGCTTCTCCGTCAGGAGAACGCCTCGAGGCCGTCCCCCCTCCGCCCACGCCCTCGGCCACCGGGGAGGTGCCTCCCCCGCCCCAGACCCTGGGAGGCGCGGGAGCCTACTCCGCCCAGGCCGCGCCCATGCCCACGGAGGGGCCCTCCCTCACCCTCTACCTCCGTCCCACCGGGGAGGCCCAGGCCGCCTCGCCCTCCATGGCCCTCTACATGGGCCAGGCCCAGGAGGCCCCCGAAAAGCCCTCCCTCTCCGTGCCCCTGAAGGCCCAGGCCCAGGAGGCCCCCGCCGGTCCGGGCCTCGCCGTCTACCAGGGCCAGGCGGGTAGCGCCTCGGGCCAGGTGGCCCCCGTCTCCTCCTTCGTGGCCTACAGGAAGACCGAGGCGCCCCAGGCGGTCCCCTCCTCTCCCGCCCCGCCCCAGGCCCCCCAGGGGCCTGGCCTCTTCGAGGCCAACCTGCCCGAGGTCTTCGGGGGGAGGCAGGCCCCCTCCACGCCTCCTTCCACGGCCTCTTCCACGCCTCCCGCCACGGCCTCCTCCCCCTACCTCCCCGGGGCGCGCCTCGAGGGGAGGCTCGCGGTGAGGCTCGTGGTGCCCGAGGGGCAGGAGGTCCCCGTGGCCCTGGAGACGGAGGACGGGGCCACCTTCCTGGGCAAGGCCAAGCTCTCCCCCACCCGCCGGGTGGAGGTGAACCTGGACCAGGCGGTCCTGGCGGGGAAGGTCTTCCCCGTGCGGGCCGTGGTCCTGGGTTCTGACCTCGCCCAGGGCCTCCCCGCCCAGGTCCGGGAGGAAGCCCCCTCCCTGGTGGCCGACCTGGTGCGGGGCTCCCTGCGGGGCCTCTCCGACTACGTGCGGGCCCGGAGCCAGCAGACCACCGTCACCACCACGCCCTCGGGCACGGTGATCCAGCAGGGGCAGACCCCGCCCCTGGAGCTCTTCTTGGGGGCGGCGGCGGCAGACCTTTTCTCCGTCCCGGAGGGCACGAGGGCCGTGGTCCGGGTGGCGGAGGTGGCTCAGGGGACGCCCCTCACGGTCCTGGTGCTGGGGGCCGGGCAATGAGCGTGAACCCCCTCGCCGTGGACCTCGCCTGGTCCGAGGGGCAGGTCCGGCGCTGGGGCCTCGTCCCCCCCGAAGAGGCGGTGCGGGTGGAGGGCTACCTGGGCCTCACCTACTACCGGAAGGAGGAGCCCGTGGCCTTCTGGGCCCACCCGAGCGTGGCCCGCTACCCCCTCACCGCCCTCCGCCACCTGGCGGGCCTGGCGGAGATGCGCCTCCTCCTCGAGGCGCCCCCTGATCCTCGGGTGTGGCGGGTGAGCCCCAGGCCCCGCCACCCCGTGGAGGAGCCCGATGGGGTCTGGCTCACCTCCGAAGGCCCCGTGGCCCTGGAGTACGACGCCGGGGCCTATGCCCGGGCCCGGGTCCGGGCCAAGGGGGAGGCCTTCGCCCTGAGGTTCGTGGGGCAGGTCTGGGGTGCCCCCGTCCCGGAGCGGGTGGCCTACCTGAGGCGGTTCCTCCCGGGGGCGAGGGTCCTCCTGGCCCCGTGGGCCTAGCGCACCACCGCCACCTCCCGCGCACCTTCCCAGCGGCCAGGCAGGCCCGGTCGCCCAGGGAAAGGCCCAGGGGCCGGGTCAGGGGGTCCAGGGCCCCCGCCTCCAGGGCCTCCTCCAGGGTGAAGGGCAGGACCTCGAGGCCCATGGCCACAAGCCGCCCCACCATTGCGCCCTTTTCTCATGAGCCCCCACACGAGAGGCCCTTCACGGGCTTCTCGTCGGGGGAAGGGGTGTACCGGGGAGGGGGGCCGATGAAGGTGCAGGCCCCGTACCCCCCGGTGAGCATGCGGATAAGAGGGTAGAAGGCCGCCGTCCTCCCGCCCTGCCCGTTCGGCACCGGAGCGAGGAGCCCGGCCAGCAGGAGGAGGGCCGCCAGGCTCCACTTGGCCCGCCGGAGGTCCCCCATCACCACTCGGTAGCCCAGGAAGATCACCGCCAAGAGGACGAGCGCCCCCACCAGGACCACAGGGGGGGTGAGGGCGCACACCAGTCGGCTCACGCCACAAAGGACCTCGTTCATACTCCAAACAGGCTCAGGAGGGCCCTGGCGTTCCAGGCGAGGATCCCCCCGAGGAGGGCGGCGATGAGGTAGCCTACCCCCCGGTCCCGCTCCCCGATGGCGATGAGGAGGCCGCCCAGGGCGAGGCCCAGGGTGGTGACGGCGAAGACCAGCGCCTTAGGGGGCTCCACGCTCAGCACCAGGCCGTTCATGGCGCTCACCACCTCAGACATACACCACCTCTGTGCCACCTCGCTTAGGCGCCTCGTGCGTCAGAACGATCACCCGCCCGGCGGAGGCCTCCAGCTCGTCCCTGGGAGCGGGCCTCTTGGTGGGGTCCCCCCTCTTCCCCACCAGGAGCACCCGCTCCCCCTCCCGCTCCAGGACGGCCCTGCTCCCCTCCCGCCTGAGCATGCGCCAGCCCTCCCTCTCCATGGCCTCCGCGTGCCGCCGCACCAGGAGGGCCATCTCCAGGGCCCCCGCCCTGGGGGTGTAGTACCGGGTGAGCCCGAGGCGCTTCCGGCCCTTGGCCGCCGGGACCAGGACGGGGCCGAGCCGGGTCATCACCGGCTTCAGCACCCGTTGCCTCAGGGCCTCCCCCACCAGGGCCTCCCCGTAGCGCTCCAGGGCCTCCTGTAGGGTGTAGGGGCCTTCCCGCCAAGGCGCGAGGAGGTCCATTCTACCTCCCTTCCGTCTGGACCTCGATGGTCTTGCCCAAAAGCCGCCTCTCCAGGAGGAAGCTCCTCCCGGGCCCGAGCTCCACCCCCCGCCACCTGAGGAGGAGTTCCCCGGGCCTCGCCCCGTGGACCACGATGACCCCGCTCTGCCCCTCTCCGGGGTTCAGGACCGCCTTTAGGGGGTCCCGGCGCACCTCAAACCGGAGGGGCTTCCCCTCCTGCAGGATCTGGAGATCGTTGAGGGCGAAGCTCACGGGGCGGCTTCCCCGGTTCTCCAGGGTGAAGAAGACGCTCACCCTCCCCTCCTCCCCGGAAGGGGCCTCCACGGTGGTGGTGAAGTGCACCGCCGGGGCCTGAACCTGAGGGCTGGGGGTGGGAGAAGGAGCGGGGGAGGAGCTTTGGGCAGGCCCCGCCGTGGGAGTGGAAGGAGTCTGGGAGAGAGGGGCGTAGGTCCCCCCCTGGGTCCGCTTGAGGAGCACCTGGTACCGCCTCGGGTACTCCCCCGGCCCGATGCGCACCGTGAAGAGGAGGGTCCTCCCCCCCACCTCCACCACCAGGTCGGTCATCCCGCTCTTCACGGGCACCGCCCCCGTCTGGGTGCCCATCATCCCCGTGGAGAGGAGGAGCCTGCTCCCGCCCCCCTCGAGGCGAAGGAGCTCCCGCTTGGCGGAGAAGGCGGCGTCCACCGTGTCCCAGAAGTCGATGACCGTGGTGAAGCCTGGGCTTACCTCCAGAAGCCCCGGGCTCTTCACCAGGTCCTCCGCGTAATAGGTCTTGAGCACCACCTGGGCCTGGGCCGGAAGGGCCATGGTTAGAGCCAGCAACACGGCACGCAACCGCATGCCCTCATGTTGCCATAGGTGTGGCAACTAAGCAAGCTTTTGTTGCTAGTCCTCCCCCAGGTATCCTCCTAGGAGGGCCAGGAGGCCCAAGGCGGCGAGGGCGAGCCCCAGGGGCACGGCGTAAAGGAAGGCCAGGGGGGTGAGGAGGGCGGCGGGCCCCAGGGCATCCCCCACGGCCTGGGCGTAGAGGCGGGCGGGACGGCCCAGGGGGAGGGACCAGAGGCTCGCCGCCACCCCGTAGAGGGCGGGGAGGAGGGCCCAGGCCAGGCCCCCCGCCAGGGAGAGGAGAACCCCGTGGACTGCTCCCCCCAGGAGGGCCACCAGGGCCAGGCCGAAGAGGAGCCCCTTGAAGGCGTCCACGTACTCCCGGGCAGTCCCCCCGCGCTTAAGCAGGCGGTCCTGCACCAGGAGGAGGTTCAGGGCGGGAAAGAGGGCCAGGGCTCCGGGGATGGCCCCCGCAAAGGCGGGGTAGAGGACGAGGGGAAGGGAAGCGGCGAGGAGGAGAAGGGGCACCAGGGGAGACCGCCTCTCCCTGGGGGAGGCGGGGAAGGCTTCCCGCTCCCGGGTGAGGACCCTCCCCCGGGGAGAAGCCTCCCCCGCCTTGGGAAACCCCTCGAGGCGTGCTTCCCGCCTCTCCCCTTCCCCGCCCTGGGGCGGCGGGGGCGGTCCGGTCCGGGCCTCCTCTACAGGGGCCGCCTCCTCAAGGTGTTCCCCTGGCGGGGAAGCAACTGGGGTTTCCGGGCGGCCCGGCTCGAGGAGGCGCACCTCCGGCCTCTCCCCTTCCCCCCGGAGGAAGGCGGCGATCCGGTCCACGTCCGCCGGGGAGAGGACCCGGGGAAGGGCCTGGAGGTGTTCCTCCAGGGAGGCCACGTGGAGGACCCCCTCGTGGTAGCCCCGCCGGTAGCTCCCCACCACCAGGGGCACCACGGGGAGGGCGAGGAGGGCGTAGGCCTCCCGGCCTAGGGCCTCGGCCTGGCGCGCCTCCTTCGCCAGGGCGAAGACCCCCGCCTCCGAGACCAGGAGGTGGCCCCCGCCGAAGGGGACCAGGTGGGCTTCCATAGACCGCATCTTACACACCTTCCCTTTCCAGGAAGGCCTCGGCCACCCGGGCGAGGACCTCCTTCCTGAGGGCTTCCCGGCCCAGGGCCTCGGCCACCTCGCACGCGTCGCCGTCCTCGAGGGGGGTGAGCAGGTAGCCCCCAAGCTCCGCCTGCCACCTCTCCGCCGCCTTCCTCCCCGCCTCGTCCCCGTCCAGGAGGAGGAAGGTGGGCCTGCCGTCCGGCTCGGGGAGGGTGCCGTTCACCCCGGCCACCCCCACCACGTCCAGGAGGTCCCCCACGGCGAGGTAGAGGGCCACGGCGTTGAGCTCCCCCTCCACCACCAGGACCCCCGCCCGCTTCCCGTAGCCCGGGCCGTACCAGGGCGGCGTGCCGCACCCCCGGGTGAGGTAGCGATAGCGCTGGCCGTCCCTGGGCCTCAGGTGGCGCACCTTCACCGCCACCAGCCTTCCCTCGGGGTCGTGGATGGGGAGGTAGAGGTCCCCCTCGGGGGAAAGCCCCATCCCGAGGAGGACCGCTTCCCTCAGGGTGAGCCCCCGCCCCTTCAGGACCTCGGGGAGCTCCCTGGCTTCCCTGAGGCGGGCCTGGGCCTCGGAAAGGGCGGCCCCCAGGTCCACCGGGGGCTTGGGCTTCTCCTTCCCGCGCCGGAGCCGCTTCGGGAGCTCAGGGAGGGGCCTTTCTCCGAGGAGGATCTCCACCGCCTCCGCCTTGGAGAAGCCCGCGGCGAGGAGCAGGTGGTAGGCGTTGCCGCTCTCCCCGGTGGCGTGGTCCCGGAAGAACCACACTCCCCCGGCCTTGAAGAGGGATAGGGAGGGCTTCTTGTCCCCCCGCCAGACCGCCCGGTAAAGCCCGGGCCTGCCGGGCCTGGCCCCGGACTCTGGGAAGAGCCGGGCCACGAGCTCCGGCAGGTCCACCGTGTCGATCGCCTGGGTGAGCGGGTCCACGCCCCTTCCCGTGGGGCCGCTAGGCCCCCGGGCCCTTAGAGCACCTCCTCGGGTTCCAAGAAGGCCTCCAGCACCACCCCCGCCCCGTCCAGGTCCAGTCTCGCCCAAACCAGGGGGATCTCCTCCTGGAGGAAGAAGACCTCCGCCGCCACCTCCCCCTTGGGCCGCCTGAAGGTCCGAGCATAGCCCAGGGTCTCCAGCTGCAGCCGCTCCTCGGGGAGCAGGCTGGCCATAGACACCACGCTGGCCTCGCCATGGGCCAGCCTGCGGAAGGAGCCCTCGGGAAGGCGCAAAAGCCCCTCGAGGGCGCTTTCGCGTAGAACCACCACCAACCGCTCCCGCGAGGGGAGCAACCGCAACAGCCGGAACCCTGACCTCCCTTCCTCTTCAACCCGAACGCGGAAAAGGGCTTCAGTGCTCATAGCTCCACCTCAAAAGAAGCCGCATCGCCTCGAGGGCCTCCCTTCCCCTCAGGAGGAAGCGAAACACTCCCTGGACCTCCACCTCCGAGGCGGGCAAGCGCAGGGTGGGATAGGCGGGGTTGTGGGGTTTGAGGACCACCATGTCCCCTTCGGGGTAGATGTACTTGAGCGTGGTCTTCCCCTCGTGAAGCACGGCGGCAATCTCCCCTCGCCTCGGCCTTACTCCCCGCTCCACCACCACCACGTCCCCATCCAGGAGGTACTCCGCCATGCTGTCCCCTTCCACCACAAGGGCGAAAAGGTTAGGGCGTGCGGGCAGGGGGATGAGGCCCTCCACCTCCTCCAGAGCCTCCTCCAGGGGCCCCGCAGGAACCCTTCCCACCACCGGAATGGCGAGGCCCGCAAGCAGCCTCCCCTCCGGCGTAAGCTCCACGTGGGTGGGGCGGCCGTGCCCTTGGGGATAGAGGACCACCAGGCCCTTCCGGGCCAGGGCCTCCAGGTGCTGGCGCACGGTCTGCGGCCGCAAGCCCAAGGCCCGGGTCAGGTCGTGGGCCGTGGGGGAAAGGCCCTGGCGCAGGAGCCGCGCCGCTTCTAAAAAGACCCGCTTTTGCCCTTCCGGCAAGGGGGGTGCCATAGCTCCTCCTCTACCTGTTTTATAACAGTACCCCCCTCAAGGTGCAAGCCCTCCACCCAAGGTTCTTCGGTCAGCGGGCAAAACGGCACGGGGCACTCCAATCTCCGCGAGGAGGAGCACACGAAGGCATGTGCTGACCGACTACAAAGCATAGGCGCGCGGGGCGGCTCCTGAGTATACTGAGGTGCGCATGGTCCTGACCGAGCGGATCCCCCTGGTGGCGGACGAGGCTGGAGGCCTCCGGGTAGAGGGCACCCGGGTCTACCTGGAAGACCTCCTGGACGCCTACGAGGGGGGGCTCTCCCCCGAGGAGATGGTCCTGGCCTACCCTAGCCTGAACCTTGCGGACGTGTACGTCGTCCTGGCCTGGGCTCTGCGCCACCCGGAGGAGGTAGCCGCCTACCGGGCGAGGGCGAAGAGGGTGGCTCAGGAAGCGGAGGAGCGGGTCCGGGTCCACTTCCCTAAGGCCCTTCTCGCCCGGCTGGGTAGGGCGTGAGGCTTCTTTTGGACGAGAACGTGGAAAAGGCCCTCTTCCTGGGCCTGAAGCGGCGCCATCCCGGGCTAGACGTGGTGCGGGTAGTGGACGTGGGCCTTGGGGGGAGATCAGACGCTGAGGTCCTGGAGTGGGCCGCCCGGGAAGGACGGGTGCTGGTGTCCAGGGACCACGCCACCCTGAGCGCCGAGGCCGCGCGGCGCATAGAGGAGGGCAGGCCCATGTCTGGGCTCATCCTCTTGCGCCGGGGGGTCGGCGTGGGCCGGATCTTGGAGGATCTGGAGCTCCTTCTGACTGCCGCGCGACCTGGGGAGCTGGAGAACGCCATCCTGTATCTGCCCTTCTAGAGTTGGCCTTCGCGTTTCCTTCAAGGAGGTCCACCAGCTCCTTTTGGGCCCCTCGGTCACAAGCCAGGAGCTTAAAGGTCTCCGGTTTCTGGTGGACCTCTACCTGCTGAGGCGCCTGCCTCCCCTTGAGGCCAACGTGGGGAAGCGCCTGGTGAAAAGCTCCAAGCTCTACCTGCGGGACAGCGGTCTGGTCCACGCCCTCCTGGGGCTCCGCACTTTGGAGGACCTCCTTGCCCACCCCGTGGTGGGGAGGAGCTATGAGGGCTTCGTGGTGGAGAACCTCCTCCAGGTGCTTCCCGAGGGGGGCGAGGCCTACTTCTACCGCACCCGGGCCGAGGCGGAGGTGGACCTGGTCCTCCTCCTGCCCGGGGGGAGGCTCTGGGCCGTGGAGGTCAAGCGGAGCCTTGATCCCCGGCCTTCCCGGGGGTTCCACGAGGCGCTGAAGGACCTCAAGCCCCAGGAGGCCTTCGTGATTTACCCGGGAGGGGAGACCTTCCCCGTTGGGGGAGGGAGTCTTCGCCGCTCCCCTTGGGGCGATGATGGAGCGGCTCTGGAGGAGGTAAGCGCCCGCCCTCGGGTTTCGCGGCCCGGGTCTATCCGGCCACACTGCCCTTGCTGGTGAGCGGTTGGCCAGGGCCGCGTGGCTCCCGGTGGGGGACCTTTACGACGGCCTTCAACCCACATTCCGCATCCCTCCTCCCCTGGCCTTAGGATTTTGGGATGGAAACCACACCCAACCTACAGGTGTACGACCTGGGCCACCTGGGCCTGGTGGCCAGCACCGTGGACCGTATCGGGCTGGTCCCCCTGGTGGACGAACGGGTGGGCCCCCGCCCGGGGGAAAAGGTGAGCGCGGGGGTGGCCCTGGTCAGCCCCGAAGGGGCTACCTTGTAAGCGGCCATTATGAACGCCCTAGGCTTTGTCTCTTCTCCCCTCTACCTCTTCGGCCACTACTGGGAGGGTAAGCCCACGGAGTGGCTTCTGGGAAAGGGCGTCACCCCAGGCCTCCTCAACGACGACCGCATGGGCCGCATGCTGGACACCCTCATTACCTGCTGGAGTAAAGGGGGTGCGGAATGTGGGGTGTACAAGGGGACGGGGGAAGTACGGCGCGCGGCGAGCTACGCCCTCCCCAGCCTGGGGACCGAGGAAGCAGACGCGAGGCGGCTTGGGGAGCTTCTCCTTTCCCGGTGGAAGATGGAGAACCGGTCCTTTTGGGTACGGGACGTCCTCCTCTATGAGGACGCCTGCCAGGTGCGGAACGTGGGGGCGCAGGTCTTGGCCGCCCTCCGGGCCTTTCTGGTGTCCCTGCTGCACCGCAGGGGGATGCGGGAGAAGATCACGCGCCAGCGTACCTTGAAAGCGGCCCTGGAGACCTTCTCCTTCCATCCCCTCTCCGCCCTCAGGTTCCTGGGGCTCTATGCGGCATAACGGTCAAGTCTGCCCGGGCTTGCCTGAACCCGGACAGACACATGTGAGACTGGACGAGTAAAAATGTGGGGACCACT
>NZ_JAKTNS010000023.1:0-40930 GCF_022760915.1 Thermus thalpophilus
AGGCGCGGAAGTCCCTTGGGGTTATGCCCTATGGAGGTTTTGACGTGTACATAGCTTCCCGGTAATGGCTTGGCTCCACCAAGACCCCAGCGAGGACGAAGACGGGATACTGCGGGTCCACCTTTTTCAGAACGTGATCCCCGGATTCATCCAAAAAGCAAAGCAGCATCCCGAGCAAGTATACTAGCCCCGTGGAATGGGACCTTTCCGACCTCTATAAAGGACCCGAGGACCCCGCGATCCAGCAGGACCTCGAGGCCGCCCTCGCCCTGGCGGAGGGCCTAAACCCTGAGGACCTCCTCTCCCCCCAAAAAGCCCAAGACCTATTCCGCCGCTACGAGGCGGCCCTGGAAAAGGCCTACAAGCCCCTCAACTTCGCCAGCCTTTACTTTGCCACCCGCACCCAAGACCCCACGGCCAAGGCCCTCTTGGACCGGGTGCGGAACCGCTTCACCGAGGTCAGGAACCGCCTCGTGCCCCTGGAGGTGGCCCTAAGGCGGCTTCCCGAGGAAGCCTTCCAGGCCCTCCTGGCCCACCCTGGCCTCGCCGACCTCCGCCACTTCCTCCTAAGGCAGCGGGCCTACGCCCCCCACACCCTCTCCGAGCGGGAAGAGGAGCTCCTAAACCTCAAGGGCCTGGTGGGAAGAAGCGCCTGGAGCCAGTTCTATACGGAATACACCGGCCGCTTCCGCTTCCTGGTGAAGGGCAAGGAGCTCACGGAGATGGAGGTGCGGGCCCTCCGCCGCGACCCCGACCCCGAGGTGCGGCGGGAGGCCCACCGGGAGCTCTACGGCAGGCTCACGGCCGAAGCCCCCACCCTAAGCGCCGTCTTCAACGCGGTCTACCTGGACTACCTCCAGGACCTAAAGCTTCGGGGCTACCGCCACCCCCTGGAGCCCGTGGCCCTAAGGGACGAGGTGGAGGTAAGGGACATTGAAGCCCTCCTCGCCGCCACGGAGGCCCACTACCCCCTGGTGGAGCGCTACTACCGCTTTAAGGCCAAGCGCCTGGGCCAGGAGAAGACCCCAAGCCAAGACCTCCTCGCCCCGTTGGGGGAGAAGCCCAAGGTGCCCTTTTCGGAGGCGAAAGCCCTCGTCCTCGAGGCCTTCCGCCGCTTCTCCCCCGAGATGGAGGCCATCGCCCGGGAGTTCTTTGAAAAGCGCTGGATAGACGTCTACCCCAGGCCCGGCAAGCGGGGTGGGGCCTTCTGCAGCGGGGGGCTTCCCTCCACCCACCCCTACGTCCTCCTCAACCACACGGACGACCTGGATAGCGCCCACACCCTAGCCCACGAGCTGGGGCACGGGGTGCACTTTTACCTGGCCCGCAAGCAACGCCTCCTCAACTTCGGGGCCTCCACCCCCTTGGCGGAGACGGCCAGCGTCTTCGCCGAGCTCCTTTTGGACGACCTCCTCATGGAAAGGCTTTCCGGCGAGGAAAAGACCCTCCTCCTGGCCGAACGGGTGGAGGACGCCATCAACACCCTCTTCCGCCAGGTGATGTACACCTTCTTTGAACAAAAAAGCCTCCTCGCCCGCCAGGAGGCCGCCCTCTCCCCCGAGGCCTTCCACGGGATCTGGGACGAGGAGCAAAAGCGCCTCTACGGGGAAGCCGTGGCCTGGACGGAGCTGGACCGGGCCGCTTGGGCCGGCATCCCCCACTTCGTCCACTACCGCTTCTACACCTACAGCTACGCCCTGGGGTACCTGGTGGTCCTCGCCCTCTACGGCCGCTACCAGGAGGAAGGCGAGGCCTTCGTGCCCAAGTACCTGGAGGTCCTAAAGGCCGGGGAAAGCGCAAGCCCCAAGGAGATCCTGAAGCAGGCCGGGGTGGAGCTCGCCTCCGAGGGGTTCTTCCGCTACGGCTTCGGGGTGTTGGAGGCTTGGCTGAAGGCCCTTTCCTAGGCGACAATAAAGGGATGGACCTCGTCTACCGCCCCGAGCGCTACCCCTTCCTCACCCAGGACCTCCCCGGGGTGGGCGGGGCCATCCGGGTGGAGCCAGGGGACTTCCAGGTGGAGGAGGTGCCCGCCTACCTGCCTAAAGGAGAGGGAGAGCACCTTTACCTCTTCCTGGAAAAGGAAGGCCGCACCACCCGGGAGGTCTTGGAGTTCCTGCGGGACGCGGTGGGGGTGCCGGAAAAGGAGATCGGGGTGGCGGGGCTAAAGGACAAGCGCGCCCGCACCCGGCAGTGGTTCTCCATCCCCAGGAAGTACGAGGACGCCCTCTGCCTCTTGGAAGACCTGAAGGGGGTGAGGCTTCTTGACGCCAGCCTCCACACCAATAAGCTCCGCACCGGCCACCTCAAGGGAAACCGCTTTCGGATCCTGATCCGGGGAGCCCAGGGGCGGGAAAGGGCCGAGGCCATCCTGCGCGCCCTTCAGGAAAAGGGGGTGCCCAACTACTACGGGCCCCAGCGCTTCGGCCTGGGGGGGCTCAACCCGGTGAAGGGCTACGAGTTGGTGAAGCGGGGCAAGGGACGTGGAAGCCCCTGGCTCAAGCGCTTCCTCATCGGCAGCCTGCAAAGCCTCCTCTTCAACGAGTGGGTGGCCCTGAGGATGGAGCGGGGGCTTTACGACCGGGTGGTCCCCGGGGACTGGGCCAAGAAGCACGCCACGGGGGGGGAGTTTTTGGTGGAAAGGCCGGAGGAGGCGGAACGGGCCCTAAGGCTGGAGATCAGCGCCACCGGGCCCCTCTTCGGCAAGAAGTACCCCGAGGCCCAAGGGGAGGCCCGGAGCCTCGAGGACGAGATCCTCGCCCGCTTCGGCCTAAAGCGGGAGGACTTCCGGGCCCGCCGGGGAGCCAGGCGGCCCATCCGGGTGCCCCTCGCCGAGTGGAGCCTCGTGGAAAGCCCGGAAGGCCTGTGGCTATCCTTCTTCCTCCCCAAGGGGAGCTACGCCACGAGCCTCCTGAGGGAGGTGATGAAGGTGGAGGTGGACGCCCCCGGGGAAGAAGAAGCGGGGGAGGAGCCTACCCCTCCCCCGGAAAACCCGGCCCTTTAAAAGCGGTAGCCGAGCTTCATCTGGGCCGCCAGGGTACCCCCGGCAAGCCCCACATCCCCGCCCAGGAAGAGGGGAACCCCTAGGGCCGCCTTCAGGTCGTACTCAGCGTCGGCGCGGAAGTAGAACTGGGCGCCGCTAAACCCGGGGAAGACCGCCCCCAGACCCACGCCGGCCTTAAGCCCCTCCGCCAGGGGGTAGAGGTAGCGGAAGAGGAAGGCCCCGTTCCAGGAGCCGCTTACCGTGTAGGCCACGTCCAAAGCGGGCCGCACCTCCCCCACCGGGGGCTGGAAGAGGAGGCAGTGCCAGGAAAGCTCCGCCCCCAACCCCTGGGTGCCGCCCACCAGGGCCAAGGAAGGCTTCAGGTTCTCCACGGAAAACTGGGCCGAAGCCAGGCCGAGCACCACCACCAAAGCGCCGAAGAGCTTCCTCATAGCGACACCTCCCACGGCCAATCTATCACAGGCTAAAGCCTCTTGACAAGGTTTCTATTAAGTTACCCCCGGGGAGCACCCGGTAGCCCCGCTCGGCCAGCGCCTCCCCCACCGCCTCCCCCAAGCCCCGGGTGAGGATGGGGGGCGAGCCCAGGTTGAGCATGACCAAAAAGCCCACCACGTACTCGGCGAGCTCCTCCGGGGCCATGGGGGGCCCTCCCGTGCGCCCGTGGCCGGGAAGGTCCAGGAGGTAGAAGGTGTACCCCTCGGGGAGGTCCTCGGGCCAGCGGGAGGCCTCCTCCGCCAGGAGGAGCACGGAAGGCCCCTTCCCCACCCGGTCAAAGACCAGGTTTAGGCCGTAAAGGTGGAGGTAGCCCGTCCGCCTCACAGGGCAAGCCCCCCCGGCAAGGGGCGGAAGCTTTCCCCCAGGAGGAAGTCCGCCACCAAGGAGCGCACCTCCTCCATCGCCTCCCAGGGCACGAAGTGGCCCGCCCCCTCCACGCTGAAGCGCAAAGCCTCCCCCTTGGCGAAGTCCGCCGCCTCCTGGCCGTGGTGGGGCGGGGTGAAGGCGTCCAGGGCCCCTTGGACCACCAGGACCCGGGCCTTCGTGCTCCTAAGCCAGCGCCTTTCGTCCCCCAGCCCCTCCACCCGTTCCAACCAGGCCCGCACCCCCTCCTCGCTTAGCCCCTCCCGCCACACCTGGAAGACCTCCTCGCTTCCCGCCGCCTCCGGCCCGAAGAAAAGCGCCCGCCCGATGGTGGCAAAACCCTCCACCCCGCCCTTCTCCAGGCCGAAGCGGAGGGCCCTTAGCTTGGCGGCGAGGAGGGCGTCTTTGCGCAGGATGGGGGAAAGGAGGACGAGGCTTCGCACCCCCTCCCGGAAGGCCGCCTTAAGGGCCTCCAGGGCGCCTTCGGCGAAGGCCACCAGGTGGAGCCCCCCCTCGGAAGGGAGGTCCCGGAGGAAATCCAGCCCCGCCGGGGGGGAGAGAAGCCCGGGGAAGGCGCGCACCTCGCCCACAACCCCTTTATACTCCAGGCCATGGAGCTTCCCGCCTTCCTAAAAGGGGAAACCCTGGACAACACCTTAGGGGTGCGCTACCTCAAGCTCACCCCCGAGGAGGTGGTGGCGGAGCTGGAGGTGACCCCTAGGGTCCACCAGCCCTTCGGCTTCCTCCACGGCGGGGCCACGGTGGCCCTGGCGGAAAGCGTGGCCAGCGTGGGGGGCTTTCTGAACTGCCCCCCGGGGCACGCCGCCTTCGGGCTGGAGATCAACTGCAACCACATCCGCAAGAAGCAGAGGGGGGTGATCCAGGCCGTGGGCCGGCCCCTGCACGTGGGCCGCACCACCCAGGTCTGGGAGGTGAGGGTCTACGACGAGGAGGAGCGCCTCATCGCCGCAAGCCGCTGCACCCTGGCGGTGGTGCCCTTAGAACCAGCGGGCGAGCCAAGCAAGCCAGCTTCCCCCCAAAAAGGCCGCGTCCCCTAAGGCCCTTAAGTCCCGGTGGCGCTCTAGGCCCTGGGGAACGGCCTCGAGGCCAAACCCCCCGTCCCAGTCCGTGCCGAGGCCCACGCCCTTGGGCCCGAGGAGGCTTTCCGCATGGGCCTTGTGGCGGAGGAAGGCTTCCAAGGGAAGCCTCGCCATCCCCCGCCGCCAGCCGGGGTCCAGGAAGGCGTTGTAGGGCACGAGGCCCAAGACCCCGCCCCTTTCCCCTAGGGCCTTCAGGAGCTCGTCGGAAAGGTGGCGGGGGGAGGGCACCAAGGCCCGGCAGTTGGCGTGGGTGGCGCACACCGCCCCTCCATAGGCCCCTAGGGCCTCCCAGGCCGCCTCCTCCGCCAGGTGGGAGAGGTCCAGGGCCACCCCAAGCCGCTCCATCTCCTTAAGGAATGCCCTTCCCTCGGCCGTTAGGGGGCCCTCCTCCGCGTTCCCCCCGGCGTAGGGGTTCCGGGTGGCCCAGGTGAGGGAAAGGAGCCTGAGGCCCCGCGCCCGCAGGGGCCTTAGTTCCTCCGGGGCCTCCAGGGCGTGGGCCCCCTCCAAAAGGAGCACCAGGCCCAAGACCCGGTCCTCGGGGTAGCGGGCGAGGTGGGCCAGGAGGTCTTCCCTTTCCCTAAGGATCCGCACCAGGCCCCCCTTCTCCCAGGCCTCGTAGAGGGCCAGTTGGGCGTAGACCTCCTCCAGCCAGTCCTCCCTTCCCCCCTCCCGGGGGTCGGCGAAGAGGGTGGCGAAGGCCACCGCCACCCCCGCCTCCTTGAGGCTTTCCAGGGTCACCAAGGGGGTGTCGGGGTGGGGGTCCTTGGCCCTTAGGGCCTCGAGGGGCAGGGTGAGGTCCCGCCCCAGGGAGCGGGCGTTGTAGGCCAGGTCCAGGTGGGCGTCCACCATCACGGGTTCCATAAGGGCACTCTACAATGGGGCTTGTGCGGCTCGAGGAGCTTCTCCCCCTGCCCGAAACCCCCGGGGTCTACCTCTGGAAACGGGGGGAGGAGGTGCTCTATGTGGGCAAGGCCAAGAACCTAAAGGCCCGGGTAAGGAGCTACTTCCACGCCGAGGGCAAGGCCCGGCGCATCGCCGAGGAGGCCACAGCCCTGGACTTCATCGCCGCCCGGGACGAGGTGGAGGCCCTCCTCCTGGAGGCCAACCTCATCAAGGCCCACCGCCCCCCCTACAACGTCCTCCTCAAGGACGACAAGCACTACCCCTTCCTGAAGCTCACCCGCGAGCCCTTCCCCACCCTCCTGGTGGTGCGGCGGGTGGAGGAGGACGGGGCCAAGTATTACGGCCCCTTCCCCGAGGCGGGGGCCTTGAGGCGCATCAAGACCCTCATTGACCGCCACTTCCCCTTGCGCAAGAACTCGGGCTTCCCCATGAAGCGGCGGCGCTTTCCCTGCCTCAACCACAGCATGGGCCGCTGCCTCGCCCCTTGCGTGGGCAAGGCGGACCTCGAGGCCTACGGGGAGGTGGTGCGGCAGGTGGAGGCAGTCCTGGAAGGGCGGGTGGACGGGCTTTTGGCGGAGCTGGAGACCAAGATGCGGGAGGCCGCCCAGCGCCTAGAGTTTGAGCGGGCGGCGGAGATCCGGGACCAGATGGAGGCCCTAAAGGCCTTCTTCGCCACGAACCAGCAGGCCTTTGACCCTGAGCTTGGCGACCTGGACTTCCTGGGCTTCGCCCGGGCCGGGGCCCTGGCGGCGGTGCAGCTTTTCCAGGTGCGAAGCGGGCGGATCCTGGGGCGCATCAGCCGGGTGGTGGAGAAGGAGGAGGCCACGGACGAGGAGATCCTTTGGGCCTTCCTCCGGGACCACTACCTCGAGGCCTCCCCCCTCCCTCCCCTGGTCCTCCTCCCCTTTCCCCTGGAGGACCTCTTTGGGCTGGAGGCTCTCCTCCGCCGCCGCGCCGGGCGCAAGGTGGAGGTTAGGGTGCCCCAAAGGGGGGAGAAGGCGCGGCTCATGGAGTTCGCCGAGAAAAACGCCCGCCTCGCCCTGGAAACCGAGCTCAAGGCCCGGGAGCGCCGGGGGGACCACCCCGCCCTCAGGGCCCTCCAGGACCTCCTCGCCCTTTCCACCCGCCCCTTCCGCATCGAGGCCTACGACATAAGCCACCTCCAGGGCCAGGCCCGGGTCTTCTCCCTGGCGGTCTTTGAGGGGGGAAAGCCCAAGCGCCAGGAGTACCGCCGCATGCGCCTAAGGGCGGGGAACGACGACTACCAGGCCATGGAGGAAGGCGTCTACCGCCGCTACACGGGAAGCCTCAAGGAGATGCCCCTTCCCGACCTCCTCCTCATTGACGGGGGCTTGGGCCAGGTGCGGGCGGCGCAGCGGGGGCTGGAGCGGGCCGGGCTAAGGATCCCCCTGGTGGGCCTGGCCAAGAAGGAGGAGGTCCTCGTCACCCCGGAAGGGCGGGAGATCCGCCTTCCCCTCACCCACCCCGCCCTAAGGCTCCTCATCCACCTGCGGGACGAGGCGCACCAAAACGGCCTCAAGCAGCACCAAAAGGACCGAAGCCGGGAGCTTTTCCGGGTGCTGGAGGGGATCCCCGGGATCGGGGAGGCCCGGCGGCGCCTCCTTTTGGAGCGCTACGGGGGCCTCAAGGCCCTCAAGGAAGCCCCCCTGGAGGAGCTCGCCCGCCTTCCGGGTATGAACCGCAAGGCGGCGGAGGCCCTCAAGGCCGCCTTAGGGGAAAAGCCCTTATGATGAGGCCCTGATGGTGCGCCGCGCCCTGGAAGAGGCCATACACGAAGCCCTGAAGGAGATGGGCCTGGAGCTAAAGCCCAAGGTGGCCCGGGCCCCCAAGGACAAACCCGGGGACTACGGGGTCCCCCTCTTCGCCCTGGCCAAGGAGCTCAAGAAACCCCCCCAGGCCATCGCCCAGGAGCTAAAGGAACGCCTAAAGCTTCCCCCCTTTGTGGAGGAGGCCGTCCCCGTGGGGGGGTACCTGAACTTCCGCCTGCGCACGGAAGCCCTCCTCCTCGAGGCCCTAAAGGAGAAAAAGCCCTTCCCCAAGCGGGAAGGCCTGGTGCTCATTGAGCACACCTCGGTGAACCCCAACAAGGAGCTCCACGTGGGCCACCTGCGGAACATCGCCCTGGGGGACGCCCTGGCCCGCATCCTGGCCTACGCCGGGCGGGAGGTCCTGGTCCTCAACTACATTGACGACACCGGCCGCCAGGCGGCGGAAACCCTCTTCGCCCTAAGGCACTACGGCCTCACCTGGGATGGGAAGGAGAAGTACGATCACTTCGCTGGCAGGGCCTACGTGCGCCTCCACCAGGACCCGGATTACGAAAGGCTCCAGCCGGGGATTGAGGAGGTCCTCCACGCCCTGGAACGGGGGGAGCTCAGGGAGGAGGTGAACCGCATCCTCCTGGCCCAGCTCGCCACCATGCACGCCCTGAACGCCCACTATGACCTTTTGGTCTGGGAGTCGGACATCGTGCGGGCGGGGCTTTTGGGGAAGGCCTTGGCCCTTTTGCAACAAAGCCCTTACGTCTTCCGCCCCAAGGAGGGCAAGTACGCCGGGGCCCTGGTCATGGACGCAAGCCCCTTCATCCCGGGGCTGGAGGACCCCCACTTCGTCCTGGTGCGCTCCGGGGGCGCCGCCACCTACTACGCCAAGGACATCGCCTTCCAGTTCTGGAAGATGGGGCTTTTGGAGGGCCTCCGCTTCCGCCCCTACGAGAACCCCTTCTACCCGGGCCTAAGGACGAGCGCCCCCGAGGGGGAAGCCTACACCCCCAGGGCCCGGGAGACCATCAACGTCATTGACGTGCGGCAAAGCCACCCCCAGGCCCTGGTGCGGGCCGCCTTGGCCCTGGTGGGGCACCCCGAGCTGGCCCAAGGGGCCTTCCACCTGGCCTACGAGACGGTGCTCCTCGAGGGCAAGCAGATGTCGGGGCGGAAGGGGGTGGCGGTGAGCGTGGACGAGGTGCTGGAAGAGGCAAGGCGCCGAGCCCTCGCCATCATCGCCGAGAAAAACCCCGAACACCCCGCCAAGGAGGAGGCGGCGGGGATGGTGGCCCTCGGGGCCATCCGCTTCGCCATGGTCAAGACAGAGCCCAAGAAGCAGATTGACTTCCGCTACCAAGAGGCCCTCTCCTTTGACGGGGACACGGGGCCCTACATCCAGTACGCCCACGCCCGGGCGCACAGCATCCTGCGCAAGGCCGGGGAATGGGGCGAGCCGGACCTCGCCCAGGCCACCCCTTACGAGCGGGCCCTGGCCCTAAGCCTTCTGGACTTTGAGGAGGCGGTCCTCGAGGCCGCGGAGGAGAAGACCCCCCACGTCCTGGCCCAGTACCTCCTGGACCTTTCGGCGGCCTGGAACGCCTACTACAACGCCAAGGAAGGGGGCCAGCCCGCCACCCCCGTCCTCACCGCCCCCGAGGGCCTGAGGGAGCTACGGCTTGGCCTGGTGCAGCGCCTTCAGGAAACCCTTGAGGCGGGCCTCGGCCTCCTCGGCATCCCCGCCCCCGAGGTAATGTAAGGCCATGCGCCTCGCCCTCCTGGCCCTCCTCCTCCTCTTCGCCTTGGGGCAGCGCCTCACCTCCCCCGAGGAGGTGGCGCGCAGCCAGGTGATCAAGAAGGCCCTGCCCGCGGTGGTGCGCATCCAGGGCACCCCCACCGCCCCCGGGGAAGACCAGGTGGTGGGCACGGGCTTCTTCGTGAGCCCTTTTCGGGTGGTGACCAACTACCACGTGGTGCGGGACCTGGCCGACCTCACCGTGCGCTTAACAGACGGGCGCACCTTTCCCGCCGAAACCTTCGCCGTGGATCCGGGGATTGACCTGGCCCTCCTCACGGTGAAGGGGGTCCAGGCCCCGGGGATCCTCGCCTTCAGCAAGGCCCCGGCGGCCAGCCTCCCCTTGGGGATGGGGCTGGTGCTGGTGGGCTTCCCCTACGGCCAGGGGCCCTTGGCTTCCTACGGCATCCTGGCCGGGTTGGGCCCCCTGGAGGTCCCCACCCCCGACCCCAGCATCGGGGCCGAGGTGGGGGAGTACCTCTTCACCGACGCCCCCCTCACCGTGGGGAACTCGGGAAGCCCCCTTTTGAACCTGCAGGGGGAGGTGGTGGGGGTGGTGGCGGACGTGGTGGGGGGGCCCTCCGGGGTGGGGGGGATTGGGGTGGCCATCCCGGCGGAGCTCGCCGCCCAGAGCGTCCAGGACCTGGAGCGCTTCGGCATCCCCCAGCGGGGGTGGCTTGGGGCCAGCCTGGTGAGCCTGGAGGAGCTTCCCCCGGTCCTCCTCCGGGCCGTGGGCCTCACCACCACCCAAGGGGCCATGGTGGACCGGGTGGAGCCGGGTAGCCCCGCCGCCCGGGCGGGGCTTAGGGGGGCGCAGCGGGACGCCCAGGGGCGGCTTGTGGCCCTGGGGGACGTGATCCTGGCGGTGAACGGCAAGGCGGTGAAGGACAAGGCGGAGGTGGTGCGGCTCATCGCCCGCTACCGCCCGGGGGACCGGGTGCGCCTCACCCTGTGGCGGGAAGGGCGGCGCCTCGAGGCCACCCTGACCCTGGTGGCCCGGCCCAGGAGGTGAGGCGTGTACGTGGCCATTGAAGGCCCCATCGGCGTGGGCAAGACCACCCTGGCCCGGCTCCTGGCCGAGGCCCTGGGGGCGGAGCCCCTTCTGGAGGTGGTGGAGGAAAACCCCTTCTTGCCCCTCTTCTACCAAGACCCCAAGCGCTACGCCTTCAAGGCGCAGGCCTTCTTCCTCCTCTCCCGCTACCGGCAGCTTTCCCGCTTAAAGGAAAGGCCCCTCTTCGGCGGGGTGGTGGCGGACTACCTCTTTGACAAGGACGCCATCTTCGCAAGCCTCACCCTGGAAGGCCCCGAGTGGGACCTCTACCTGGAGCTCTACCGGGAGCTATCCCCCAGGCTTCCCGCCCCCGACCTCACCGTCTACCTGAGGGCCCCGGTCCCGGTGCTCCTGGAGCGCATAAAGAAGCGGGGCCGGCCCTTTGAGAGGGCCATAGACCCCGCCTACCTGGAAGCCCTCTCCCAGGCCTACGAGCGGCACTTCGCCCGCTATCCCCACCCCCTTTTGGTCCTCGAGGCGGACCAGCTGGACTATGCCCCGGGGGGCCCCGACCGGAAGCGGGTGGTGGAGTTGGTGAAGGCCCACCTTTCCCTAGGGGTTTAGGATGTACGTGGCCATCGCCGGCAACATCGGCAGCGGCAAAAGCTCCCTCACCGCACTCCTGGCCGAAACCTTCGGGCTCAAGCCGGTGTACGAGGCAGTGAGCGAAAACCCCTATCTGGAAGACTTCTACCGGGACATGGGGGCCTACGCCTTTCCCTCCCAGGTCTTCTTCCTGGCCAGGCGGGTGCGGCAACACCTCCTGGAGGTGAACGGAAGCCCCCGCGTGGTCCAGGACCGCACCCTCTACGAGGACGCCTTCGTCTTCGCGCAGAACCTCTACCTTGAAGGCCACCTCTCCGAGCGGGACTGGCGGACCTACCTGGAGCTTTTCCACGGCGTGGCCCCCGCCCTGCGCAAGCCCGACCTCCTCATCTACCTGCGGGCGAGCCTCCCCACCCTGAAGGCCCGCATCCAGAAGCGGGGGCGCCCCTTTGAGCGGAACATCCCCGAGGGCTACCTCCTCGCCCTAAACCGCCTCTACGAGGAGCTCATCGCCTCCTGGGACCTCTCGCCGGTTTACGTGGTGGAGGGGGACCAGGTGGACTTCGTGGAGGACGAGCAGGCCAAGGAAGCCCTCTTTACCGCCTTGCGCCCCCTATTACGCCCATGACCCTGCAGGAACTCTTCGCTCCTTTCGGCCTCGAGGCCCCGCCCCAGGAGGTGCGGGGCATCACCCTGGACTCCAGGCGGGTGGCCCCCGGCTTCGTCTTCGTGGCCGTCCCCGGGGTGCCCCTCCCCCACCGCAAGCCCCTGGACGGGCACGCCTTCATCCCCGAGGCCCTCGCCCGTGGGGCCATCGCCGTGGTGGGGGAAAAGGACCTATCCCTGCCCGTGCCCTACCTCCGGGTGAAAGACGCCCGCCTGGCCATAGCCCTCCTCGCCCGGCGCTTTTACCGCGAGCCCGACGCCCTCCTCGCCCTCTTCGGCGTCACCGGCTCCAAGGGCAAGAGCACCACGGCAAGCCTCCTCCACCACCTCCTCCAGGCGGGAGGGGTGAAGGCGGCGCTCCTCTCCACCGTGGGCCTGAGGCTGGGGGAGGAAGCAAGGCCCCCCTTGGGCCACTTCACCACCCCCGAGGCCCCCGAGGTCTACGCCTTCCTCCGGGAGGCGGCGGACCGGGGGCTAAAGGCGGCGGTGCTGGAGGTTTCCAGCCACGCCCTGGCGCTCAAACGGGTGGAGGGGCTTGCCTACCGGGTGGGGCTTTTCGTGAGCTTCTACCCCGACGACCACCTGGACCTCCACGGCACGGCGGAAAACTACTTCCGGGCCAAGGCCCTTTTGGTGGAGCGCTCGGAGGTGGCGGTGCTCCACACGAGCCTCCCCCACCTGGAAGCCCTAAGGAAGCGGCCCCACCTCCTGGTGGGCCCCGGGGGGGAGGTGTGGGCGGAAGGCGTAAGGGAGGAGGCGGAGGGGCTTCGCTTTCGCCTCCAAAGCCCCTGGGGCCAGGGCGAGGCCTTCCTGCCCCTCCTGGGGCCCTACAACGTGGACAACGCCCTCATGGCCCTGGCGGCGGCCCTCCACTTTGGGATTTCCCTGGAAGAGGCCCTAGCGGGCCTTGCCACCTTCCCCGGGGTGCCGGGAAGGATGGAGGTGGTGCAGAAGGCCCCCTTCCGGGTGGTGATAGACTTCGCCCACACGGGGAAAAGCCTGGAGGAGGCGCTAAGGACCCTAAGGCGCACCACGCCCGGCAGGCTCCTCCTGGTGGTGGGGGCGGCGGGGGAAAGGGACCCGAGGCGGCGGGAGGACATCGGCCGGGTGGCGGCCCGCCTCGCCGACCTCACCTTCTTCACCGAGGAGGACCACCGCACGGAGCCCCTGGAGGCGATCCTTAGCGCCCTGGCGGAGGCGGCCCGGCGGGAAGGGGGGAGGTTCCGGATCGTGCCGGACCGCCGGGAGGCCATTCTCCAAGCGGTCCTCGAGGCCCAGGAGGGGGACACCGTCCTCCTCGCCGGCAAGGGGCACGAGAACAGCTTAGAAAGGGGCCAAGAAGCCCTCCCCTGGAACGAGCGGGAGGTGGCGGAGGAAGCCCTCAGGATGCGGGGGCTTTAGCGGGCAGGGGGGGCGTGAGGGCCTGAAGCCAGCGGGCGAAGGCGGAAAGGCCCCGCTGGTACATGGCCTCCCGCTTTTCCCGCTTCCCCATCCGCCCCTCCACGGGGGGCACCAGGCCCCAGTTGGCGTACATGGGCTGGAAGCCCTCGGGGTTGGCCGTGGCCAGGTAGCGGACCAGACCCCCCAAGAGGCTTTCCTCGGGCGGGGCCACGGGGGAAAGGCCTAGGGCCCGCCTTGCGGCGTTGAGCCCCGCCAGAAAACCGGTGGCGGCGCTTTCCAAGTACCCCTCCACCCCGGCGAGGACCCCAGCGGCGAAGAGGCCCTCCGCCCCCTGGAACTCCAGGGTCTCCCGGAGGAGCCTCGGGGCGTTGAGGTAGGTGTTCCGGTGCATCACCCCGTAGCGCACGATCTCGGCGTTTTCCAGGCCGGGGATCATCTGGATGAGGCGCTTTTGCTCCGGCCACTTGAGCCCCGTCTGGAAGCCCACCAGGCTCCAAAGCCGCCCCGCCTTGTCCTCCTGGCGGAGCTGCACCACGGCGAAAGGCTCCTTCCCCGTGCGGGGGTCCTTGAGCCCCACGGGCTTCAGGGGGCCAAAGAGAAGGGTCTGGTACCCCCTTTGGGCCAGCTCCTCCACCGGCACGCAGGCCTCAAAGAACTGCAGGTTCTCCCACTCGTGGGGCACGTGCCGCTCCGCGGCCACCAAGGCCTCGTAAAAGCGGCGGTACTCCTCCTCCGTCATGGGGCAATTCAGGTAGTCAGCGCTTTGGCCGTAGCGCCCGGCGCGGAAGCACTTACCGAGGTCAATGCTCTCGTAGAGGACGATGGGGCTTGCGGCGTCGTAATAGGAGAGGAAGTGGTCGCCGAAGCGGCGCCTCAGGGCCTCTGCCAAGGCCTCCGAGGTGAGGGGCCCCGTGGCCAAGATCGTGATCCCCTCGGGGATCTCCCCCACCTCCTCCCGCACCACCTCCACCCGGGGGTGGCGGGAAAGCCTCTCCGTGATGTAGCCGCTAAACTCCTCCCGGTCCACGGCCAAGGCCCCCCCGGCGGGGACCCGGGCCCGCAAGGCCGCCTCCATGACGAGGCTTCCCGCAAGGCGCATCTCCGCCTGCAAGAGCCCTTTGGCGTTGGCCGTTCCCTCCCCGCCCAGGGAGTTGGAGCAGACGATCTCCGCCAAATGCCCCGTGGCGTGGGCCGGGGTCATGCGCTTGGGGCGCATCTCGTATAGCCGCACGGGGACGCCCAGCCGCGCCAAGGTCCAGGCGGCCTCGCTCCCCGCGAGGCCCCCGCCCACCACGTTCACCCGTTCCACTCCCCCGATGGTAGCACGGGGAAGGCCCAGGGAAAAGGGGCCTATAATGGGACCATGGCGGTGCGGCACCGCTTCACCGTGGAGGAGCTTTCCGCCCCGGCAGGCCTCCATCCCGCCACCCGGTGGGAGCTCCTAGAAGGGGAGGTCTACGAGATGGCCCCCATAGGAAGCGAACACGCGGGGCTTTTGGATTGGCTCCTAGCCGCCTTGGCCCACAAGGTGCTCGGGCAGGTCCAGCTCCGGGTGCAAAGCCCCCTCCTCCTCAGCCAAGACAGCCTGCCCCAACCGGGCCTGCTTCTCCTTAAGCCCAGGGCGGACTTTTACACCCGAGCCCACCCACGGGCCGAAGACGTTCTCCTCCTGGTGGAGGTGGGGCTTTCCGGTCTGGAGTTTGACCGGCAGGTGAAGCTACCCCTCTACGCGCGGCACGGCATTCCCGAGGTGTGGCTAGCGGGGCCTGCGGGCCTCGAGGTCTTCCGGGAGCCCAAGGGGGGCCTCTACCGCCTCCACCGCCTCGTGGCCAAGGGCGAACCCATTGCCCCCCTGCTCCTACCCTCGGTGGAGCTCCTCTACGATCCCCCCCTATGAGCCTCGCCAAGCGCATCGTTCCCTGCCTGGACGTGCACGCCGGCCGCGTGGTCAAGGGGGTGAACTTCGTGAACCTAAGGGACGCCGGAGACCCCCTGGAGGCGGCCCAGGCCTACGATCAGGCGGGGGCGGACGAGCTCGTCTTCCTGGACATCTCCGCCACCCACGAGGAGCGGGCCATCCTCCTGGAGGTGGTGGCCCAGGTGGCGGAAAGGGTCTTCATCCCCCTCACCGTGGGCGGGGGGGTGCGCTCCCTGGAGGACGCCCGGAGGCTCCTCCTGGCGGGGGCGGACAAGGTGAGCGTGAACTCCGCCGCGGTGAAGCGGCCCGAGCTCATCCAGGAGCTCGCCGACCACTTCGGCGCCCAAGCGGTGGTCCTGGCCATTGACGCCAAGTGGCGGGAAGGCTTCCCCGAGGTCCACGTGGCGGGGGGAAGGGTGCCCACGGGCCTCCACGCGGTGGAGTGGGCGGTCAGGGGGGCGGAGCTCGGGGCCGGGGAAATCCTCCTCACCAGCATGGACCGGGACGGGACCAAGGAGGGCTACGACCTAGCCCTCACCCGGATGGTGGCAGAGGCGGTGAACGTCCCCGTGATCGCCAGTGGGGGGGCAGGGAGGGAGGAGCACTTCCTCGAGGCCTTCCAGGCGGGGGCCGAGGCCGCCTTGGCCGCCAGCATCTTCCACTTCGGCGAGATCCGGGTCCCAGACCTCAAGCGCTTCCTGGCGGAAAGGGGCGTGAGGGTGCGGCTAGACTAGGGGCATGGACCTAGCGGCCGTGCGCTTTGACGAGCGGGGCCTCGTCCCGGTGGTGGTGCAGGACGCCCGCACGGGGGAGGTCCTCACCCTGGCCTACGCCAACCGGGAGGCCCTGGAGGAAACCCTGAGGACGAGGCGGAGCACTTTTTATAGCCGAAGCCGCCAGGCCCTTTGGCGCAAGGGGGAGACCTCGGGGCACTACCAGGAGGTGGTGGAGGTCCTCTTGGACTGCGACGGGGACGCCGTGGTCTACAAGGTCCTCCCCCATGGCCCCGCCTGCCACACCGGGGAAAGGAGTTGCTTCCACCGCCCCCTCCTCCCGGGAGCCACCGCCCCCGGTATCGGGGAGGTCCTGGAAAGGGTCTACGCCACCATAGCGGAAAGGCTCAGGACCCTTCCCGAAGGGAGCTATGTGGCGAGACTCCACCGGGAAGGCCTGGACCGCATCCTCAAGAAGGTGGCGGAGGAGGCGGGGGAGGTGATCCTGGCCGCCAAGAACCACGATAAGGGGGAGCTTCGCCACGAGGCCGCCGACCTCCTCTTCCACCTCCTCCTCACCCTGGCGGAGGAGGGGGTGGGCCTGGAGGAGCTGGCAGAAACCCTCTGGGCCCGGCGCCGGCCCCAAGGCTAGACCCCTTATGATGGAACCATGGAAATTGAGCGCAGGCTCGTCCTGGAAGTGGTGCGGGTGACGGAGCAGGCCGCCTTGGCGGCGAGCCGCTACGCCGGCAAGGGCGACAAGGAGGCGGTGGACGAGGCGGGCACCGAGGCCATGCGCCGGGTCCTCAACGAGCTCCCCATCCGGGGTACCGTGGTCATCGGCGAGGGGGAGATGGACGAGGCCCCCATGCTCTACATCGGGGAGGTCCTGGGCCAGGGGGGCCTCGAGGTGGACATCGCCGTGGACCCGGTGGAGGGCACCACCACCGCCGCCAAGGGCCTGCCCAACGCCGTGACCGTGATCGCCCTAAGCGAAAAGGGCGGGCTCTTCCACGCCCCGGACATGTACATGGAAAAGCTCATCGTCCCCCCGCCCGCCGCCGGGCTCGTGGACCTCACCTGGCCGGTTTCCGCCAACCTCAAGGCCTTGGCCCTGGCCCTGCAGCGCTCGGTGGAGGACCTGGTCATCGTGGTCCTGGACCGCCCCCGGCACGAACGGCTCATCCGGGAGATCCGGGAAGCGGGGGCCCGGGTCAAGCTCATCTCCGACGGGGACGTGATCGCCGCCTTGGCTGCTGCCATAAGGGGCACGGGGGTCCATGCGGTCATGGGCATCGGCGGGGCCCCGGAAGGGGTTTTGGCCGCCGCCGCCTTGAAGTGCCTGGGCGGGGAGATCCAGGCCCGCTTCGTGCCGCAAAACGAGGAGGAGCGGGCGCGGCTTAGGGCCATGGGCGGGGACGAGCACCGGGTCTACCGCACGGAGGACCTGGCCCCCGGCAAGGAGATCGTCTTCGCCGCCACGGGCATCACCGACGGGGACATCCTGGAGGGGGTGCGCTTCTTCGGCGGGGGGGCCAGAACCCACTCCATCGTCATGGGCCACGCCACCCGGGTGGTGCGCTTTATTGACTCCATCCACCTCTTTGAAACCGGGGCCCGGGTGACCATCCGGGTCTAAACTGAAGGCGTGCCCACGCCCTACCGGGAGGAGGAAGCGTACCGGCTCGCCCTGGACTTCTTCGGGGGGGACGACCTCCGGGCAAGCGTCTTCCTCAGGCGCTACGCCCTGAGGGATCGGGAAGGAAGGCCCCTTGAGGCCACCCCCCCGGAGCTCTGGCGCCGCCTAGCCCGCCACGCCGCCCGGGTGGACCGGGGGATGGAAGGGGCCTACCTCGGGCTCTTCCAGGACTTCCGCTTCGTCCCCGGGGGCAGAATCCTCTTCGGCCTCGGCAACTGGCGCAAGAGCACCCTCTTCAACTGCTACTTCCTCCCCATCCGGGAAGACTCCGTGCGGGGCATCGCCCGCTTCCTGGACGAGGCCATGCGCACCTTTGCCTACGGGGGCGGGGTGGGCACCAACGCCGACGTCCTCCGCCCCAAGGGGGCCAAGGTGGGGAACGCCGGGGTGGAGAGCTCCGGGGCGGTGAGCTTCATGGAGCTCTTCTCCACCCTGGCGGGGGTCATGGGGGCGAGCGGGGGAAGGCGGGGGGCCCTCATGCTCACCTTCTCCGACACCCACCCCGAGCTTTTGGACTTCCTAAAGGCCAAAACCGACCCCGAGCGCACCAAAATCCGCCACGCCAACCTCTCCCTAAGGGCCACGGACGCCTTCTTGGAAGCGGCCCTGGCGGACGAGCCCTGGCAGCTTTCCTTCACAAGCCCAAGGGAACACATCACGGCAACCATCCGGGCCAAGGAGGCTTGGGAGGCCCTGGTGGAGGCCGCCTGGAGTAGCGCCGAGCCCGGCCTCCTCTTCTGGGACCGGGTGCGCACCTGGGCCACGGCCCAGTATGGGGGGATGGAGGTAAAGGGGGTGAACGTCTGCGGGGAGGTGCCCATGGAGCCCTACGGGGCCTGCAACCTAGGGAGCCTCAACCTGGCCGCCTTCGTGAAAGCCCCCTTCACCCCCAAGGCCCACCTGGACTACCCCGCCTTGGAAGAGGCCACCCGGCTTGCGGTGCGCTTTCTGGATGCGGTGGTGGACCTGGGCAAGAACCGCCACCCCGTGCAGGCCCAGCGGGAGGCCTCCCTAAGGAGCCGCCGCATCGGGCTTGGGGTCATGGGCCTGGCGGACATGCTGGCCATGCTGGGCCTCCCTTACGGCACGGAGGAAGCCCTCCGCCTCGCCGAGGAGGTCATGCGCCGCATCAAGGAGGCGGCCTACCGGGAAAGCGCCCGCCTGGCGCAGGAGAAAGGCCCCTTTCCCGCCTTTGACCCCAGGGAGCACCTCAAAAGCCCCTTCATCCAGGCCCTCCCCGAGGGCTTAATCCTTGAAGTGGAAAAGGGCCTAAGGAACGCCGCCCTCCTCTCCATCGCCCCCACGGGCTCCATCTCCATCCTGGCTGGGGTGACGGGGGGCATTGAGCCCATCTTCGCCCTCACCTACCTCCGCCACGCCGGGGGAGCGGTCTTCCTGGCGGAACACCCCCTCCTTCGGCGCTACCGGGGGGCCACGAAAGGCGGTGCCCCCGACTGGCCCACGGCGCACACCGTGGACCCCTTCCAGCGGGTGCGCCTCCAGGCCGCCTTGCAGCGCCACGTGGACCAAAGCATCTCCTCCACGGTGAGCCTACCCAAGGAAACCCCCAAGGAGGTGGTGGAAAGGCTCTTCCTCACCGCTTGGAAGGAGGGGTGCAAGGGGATCACCGTCTTCCGCGAGGGGAGCCGGGAGGAGGTGATTGAGCCCCTCCCCCCCGTGGGGGTCTGCACCTTCTGCCAGACGGCATGATCCGCCACCGCCTCGCCACTAAGCCCCACCTCCCTTACCCCGGGGAGCGCCTGGCCCGGCAGAAGGGCCTAGGGGGAGAGTTCCTCGAGCTCCGCCCCTACGCCCCCGGGGACGAGGTGCGCCGGGTCCACTGGCGGGCCTACGCCAAGACGGGAAGGCTCTACACCCGTCTGGAGACCGCCCCGCAAAGGGCCCGCTTCCGCCTCTTCTTGGACGAGAGCGAAAGCATGCGCCTCCACGGGAAGCTGGCCTACGCCGAGGCGGTGGCCGCCCTCCTCCTGAAGATCGCCCGGCAGGAGGACCCCTCGGCCCGCCTCCTGCGGGGCAGGCCCGGGGCCTGGGGGGCGGGGCGGGGGACCCTGGTCCTCCTCACCGACGGCCTGGACCCCCTGCCGTGGGCCCGGCTCCTCCCCCGGCGGCTGGTCCTGGTGCAGATCCTCTCGCCCTTGGAACTCGCCCCGCCCTTTGGGGAAGCCCTCCTAAAGGACGTGGAAACGGGGGAAACCCTCCCCGTGGGAAAGGAGGAGGTGGAGGGCTACCGGAAGGCCCTGGCCGCCCACCTCAAGGCCCTCCGCCTCCTCGCCCTCCTCCGGGGGCGGTACGCCCTCCTCAAGGTGGGCGAGCCCCCCCTCCCCGCCCTCCTACGCCAGGGCGTTTTGGAACTCCTCTAGCCCCAAGGCGGCAAGCCGCCTGGGGTCCACTCCCCCTTCCCAGCCGGCGAGCCGGCGGTAGGCCAAGACCCCTTCCCGGAAGGCCACGGGGTCCAGGCGGGCCTCAGGGTTCCCCTTGCGGAAGGGCTGGAAGAAGCGCTCAGGAAGCCGGTCCTCCTCCTCTCCGATCCCCTCCCGCAGGTTGAAGAGCCGGGTGAGGTGCAGGGTGCGCTCCCCCACCTCCAGCATCTCCTCCGGGGTGAGGCGCCAGCCCGTGGCGGCGTAGACCGCCTCCCGCCACTCCTCGGGGGTCCAGGGGACGAAGTCGCAGAGCACCAGGCTGTTCACAAAGCCCCGCTCCCGGGTCTTGGTCCAAAGCATGCGGATCTTGGTCTCGGAAAGGTTCTCCACGGGAAGGGGCGGGAAGTCCTCCCCGTAGAAGCGAAGCTCCTTCAAGGCCCTCCCCTCCTTGGCGAAGGCGGTGTCGTGGAGGTTGTGGTTGTGGTCGGCCCCCGTGGGGCTCACGGCGTAGCCCACCCCCAGGGCCCGCTTGTACCGGGGGTCGTGCATGGGCACCTCCTGCCCCTTCACGTGCATGGCCAGCTCGGGATGGCCGATGGCCTCCGCCAGGCGCTTCGCCCCCCGGGCCAGAAGCGCCCCAAGCCGCCCTTCCTTTCTGGCCAGCTTCTCTATGGCGGAGATGAGGGCATCCCCGTTGCCGAAGCGGAGGCCCAGGCCCTCGTCGTCCAGGTAGCCCTTCTCCACCGCCTCCATGGCGCAGGCGATGGTCACCCCCACTCCGATCACGTCCAGGCCGTACTGGTTGCAGAGGGTGTTGGCCTTGGTCACGGCGTAGGGATCGGTGACCCCGCAGGTGGAGCCCAAGGCCCCCAGGCCCTCGTACTCCGGCCCCCCGTACTCCGGGCGCACGTCGTACTTGCCCGTGCCCTCAATCTTCACCACCTGCTTGCAGCGGATGGCGCAGGCGTAGCAGGTGTCCCGCCCGATGCGGATGCCTAAAGCGTCCAGGCTGGTGCCGTCCAGGGCCTCGGCGCCCTCGAGGAAGCCATCCAGGAAGTTGTGGCTCGGGAGGACCCCCCGAAGGTTAAAGGGCTTCACCGTGCCCACGGTGCCCATGGTGACGAGGCCCGCCGCCCGCTCCATGCGCTCTTTGGCCATGCGCCGGGCGAGCTCCTTAAGGAGGGCGGGGTCGTGGTAGGCGGGAAGGGTTTCCTTCCGGGCCCGGGCGGAGACCGCCTTCAGGCGCTTAGCCCCCATCACCGCCCCCAAGCCCCCCCGCCCGGCGAAGTGGGCCAGGTCGTGGATGACGTTGGCGGTGAGGACCCCGTTCTCCCCCGCCAGGCCGATCTGGGCGATGCGGGTGTTCCCCCCGTGGACCTCCTTGATCAGGGCCTCCACCTCCAAGGGGTCCTTGCCCCAGAGGTGGGAGGCGGGGTGGACGGCCACCTCCCCCCCCTCCACGTGGAGGTAGACGGGGGTTTCCGCCCGGCCCAGGACCACCAGGGCGTCCAGGCCGGCGTTCTTCAGCTCAGCCCCAAAGAAGCCCCCGCCCTCGGCGTCCCCGTACCCCCCGGTCAGGGGGCTTTTGGCGGCCACGGTGTTGCGCCCCGAGCCGGAGATGGGGGTGCCGGTGAGAACCCCGGGGGCGAAGATGAGGGCGTTCTCCGGGCCCAGGGGGTCTGCTCCCTTGGGCACGTGCTTGAGGAGGAGGTAAGCGGCAAGGGCCCTTCCCCCCAGGTAGCGGCGCCAAAAGGCCTCGCCATAGCCTTCGTACCAGATCCGCCCCGTGGAGAGGTCCACGAAGGCCACGCGGTCGTGGTATCCCTTAGGCATGCCTTCAGTCTAAACCCTTCTTCTCCGGTACCCTTCGCACATTTGCTCTCGCCTAAGGGACTCCCGTGGTCCCCATCCTGGCTTGCGCCAGGATGGGGTGGTACAAACCGCCCGCCCCCACGGGCGGGCGGCCCAAGCGCCCTTGGCCTAGCGGGTCTTGCCGGAAAGGAGGTCTTCGGCGAGCTTTTGCGCCTTGTCCAAGGCCGCCTTGGGGTCCACCTTGTTCAGGATGGCCTCCTTGATGGCCTGGCCCAGGATGTCAAAGCGGATCTGCTCCCACTCCGCCAAGGCGGGCTCAAACTTGGCGTAGCGGCTTTGGCGGACGATGGTGGCGTAGTCGGGGTTTTCCGCCACGTACGCCTGGTAAACGGGGTCCTTGAGGGCGGCCTCGGTCACGGGCACGTACCCCGTGGCCGTGGCGAAGACCGCCTGGGCCCGGGGGCTCAGGACGAACTGCAGGAAGTCCTTGGCCACCGCCTGCTCCTCCTTGGAAGCCTGGCGGAAGACCACCAGGTTGGTGCCCTGCACCAAGCCAAACCCCACCTGCCCTTTGCTTCCGGGAAGGGTGGCCACCCCCAGGTCAAACTTAGCCCCCTGGCGGTAGTAGGTGTAGCCGGCGGAGGTGTCCACGCTGAAGGCGTAAGGCCCGGAGCCCAGGTTCTGGTTGATGTAGCCGGAGGTGATGGCCTTGGCCCACCCCTCCTTCACCCCGTTTTGCAGGAGGGTGAGGGCCTCCACCGCCTCCTTGGAGTTCAAGACGAGCTTGCCGTTTTTCAGGTAGCTGCCCCCCAGGTTGAAGAAGAAGTAGGCGAAGGTGGAGGCGTCGGGCTGGAACCAGAAGACCGGGCCCCCTTCCGCTTGGGAAAGCCTTTTGCTCAGGGCCACCAGCTCCTCGAGGGTGGTGGGCACCTTGGCCCCGTGCTTCTTCAGGAGGTCCTTGTTGTAGTAGAGGACCTGGATGCTCTTGTTGAAGGGCACCCCGTAGACCACGCCCCCGAAGCGCACCGCGTTCAGGAAGGCGAGGTTTACCCCCTGGAGCCTCACCCCCAAGGACTCAATGGGCAAGAGGGCCTTGGCCTCGAGGTAGAGGGCGATGTTGTTCTCGTAGGCCTGGGCCATGGCCGGCACCTTCCCGGCGGCGAAGGCGGCTTTGATCTTGGTGGAGAGGTCCCGGTACCCCCCTTGGGGGACGGGGCGGACGCAACGGCCCTGCTGGGCCTTGTTGAACTCCACCACCAGGTTCTCCAAGGCCAGCTTCGGGGCCCCGCCGGTAAAGCCGTGCCATAGCTCGGCCACCACCTTGGCCTTGGCGCACTGCTCCTTGATGACGTCCTCGGGTTTGGCCTGCTGGGCTAGGGCGAGCCCCAAAAGGGCCGCGAGTACCAAAGCTTTCTTCATACGCCATAGCACCTCCGCTAGCAGTATACCGCCTGGCGCCAGAGCAGGGTCAGCTACTTGAGCCCCGAGCGGGCGATCCCCTGGATGAACTGCCTTTGGGCCACGAAGTAGCCCAGGACGATGGGGAGGATCACGAAGGTGCTGGCGGCCATCAGGGCCCCGTAGTCCGAGCCCGCCTCGGAAACGAAGGCCTGGAGGCCCAGCTGCACCGTGCGCATCTCGGGGCTTTGGGTGACGATGAGGGGCCAAAGGAGGGCGTTGTAGGCCCCCAGGAAGGTGAAGATGCCGTAGGACACCAGGCCCGGCAGGGAAAGGGGCAAGGCGATGCGGAAAAGCTGGGTCAGGTACCCGGCCCCGTCAATCCGGGCGGCGTCAAAGAGGTCTTGGGGCAGGGAGAGGTAGAACTGCCGCAGGAGGAAGATGCCGAAGACGGAGGCCAGCCAGGGCACGATGAGGGCGTAGTAGGTGTCCAGCCAGCCCAGCCGGGCCAGAAGGACGTAGTTGGGGATGAGGAGGACCTCCCCGGGCACCATCAGGGTGGCCAGGATGAGGACGAACACCCCCTCCTTCCCGGGAAAGGGCACCCGGGCCAGGGCGAAGGCGGCCAGGGCCGCCAGGAAGAGACCCACCGCCACCTGGGTGAAGGCGGTGAAGAAGCTATTGAAGAAGTAGCGGCCCCAAGGGGCGGCCCGCCAGGCCTCGAGGTAGTTGTGGAACACGTACCCCAAGGCCCCGGGCACCGCGTTCACCCACTCCAGGCGCCATATCTCCCCTTGGGAGCGGAGGGCGTCCGGGGGCAATGGCGGGGCCAGGGGCACCTCCTTGGGCCAGAGGACCACCAAGGGCAGAACCCGGAAGGCCTTTTCCGTGGCGTTGGTGAGCCGGACCCGCCAGGCCCCCTCCCGGTAGGCCACCTCCACCCGGGTGCCGTCCGCCACCGGGTCAAAAAAAGCCCCGGGGGTTCGGGGCACAAAGGCCCTGGGGGGCTTCCCCTCTTCCCCGGGAAAGGCGAGCTCCACGCTCCGCCCCGGGCCCAAGCCCCCCCAGAAGGGGCTATCCCCGAGCTTCGCCGCCTTCACCCAGTTCCTTGGCTTCATCCGCTCCGGCACCCAGATGGGCTTGGCCTGCAGGGCCTCCTGGGGGCTTTTGAGGCTCGTGGCCAGCATCCAGTAAAAGGGGAAGGCCATCACCACCCCCAGTCCGAGGAGAAGGAGGTGGACCAGGAGGGAAAAGGCCCTAAATCTCATAGTTCACCCGCCGCTCCAGAACCCGCCGCTGCACCAGGGTGAGGACCAGGATGAGGAGGAAGGTCACCATGGCGATGGCGCTGGCGTAGGAGAAATCCGAGTCGCGGAAGCCCTTGTTGTAGAGGTAGAAGGCCAGGGTCAGGGTGTCCTGCAACACCCCCCCCGTGGGGGTCAGGACGTAAACCTGGGTGAAGACCTGGAAGGCCCCGATCACCCCCAGGGTGAAGAGGAAAAAGGTGGTGGGGGAAAGGAGGGGCCAGGTGATGAGGCGGTGCTTTTGGAAAAAGTTGGCCCCGTCCAGCTCCGCCGCCTCGTAGTACTCCTTGGGGATGGCCTGGAGCCCCGCCAGGAGGATCACCACCTGGTACCCCAGGAAGTGCCAGACGCTCATGGCCATCACCGCCACGAAGGCCAGGCTCGGCCCGGCCCAAAAGCCCTGGGGCTCGAGGCCCAAGGGTCTCAGGAGAAGGGCGAAGACCCCGGTGGGAGTGTTGAGCCAGTCCAGGCCCGGGGTGCCGAGGAGCCAGTTGAGAAAGCCGAACTCCGGGTGGTAGATCCAGCGCCACACCGCCGCCGCCGCGGTGAGGGCGGTGATGTAGGGCAGGAAGAAGAGGGTGCGGTAAAACCCCTGGAAGGCCACCCCCGTGTTCAGGAGGATGGCGATGGCCGTGGCCAGAAGAAGCCCCGTGGGCACCGTGAAGACCACGTACCAGAAGGTGTTGCCCAAGGCCCGCCAGAAAAGCGGGTCCTTGAGGAGGATGTGGTAGTTCTCAAGCCCGGCGAAGGCCGCCGGGCGCAAGAAGTTCACCTTCTCAAAGAGGCTCAGGTAAAAGGCGTAAAAGGTGGGAAAGACCTGCCAGACCAGTAGAAGCGCCAAGGCGGGCCAGACCAGGGCCCAGCCGTAAAAGGCCGCCTGCTCCTTCTCCCCCAGGCGCCGGCCGAAGAGGAGGGCGAAGGCCAGGGGAGCGAGGACGGGCGCCCAGGGAAACCAAGGGGCGAGAAGCCCCAAAAGCAAAAGGGCGTGGCGCAGGCCATAGCGGAGGCCATGGAGGGCCAAGGCGCCGTAGGCGAGAAGGCCCAGGGAAACCAAAAAGCCGGGGGCGAAGCGGAGCCTTTCCGCCAGCACCGCCAAGGCCAAAAGGGCCCCCAAGGAAAGGAGGAGGTGCAACGGGTACCCCCGCATCCCGTGCCGGAGTATACCAACCCCCTTAGGATGGAGGCTGTGTGGACCCTGACCCTGGACACCGCCACCCCCTATTTGGCCCTGGGCCTCTTCCGGGGCGAAGAGGGAGTGGGCCGGGTGGTGCGCCTGGGAAGGCGGCACGAGGAGGTGCTCTTCCCCCTCTTGGACGAGGTTCTGGCCGAGGTGGGGGCCAGGCGGGAGGAGATCGGGGCCTTGGTCCTGGGCACGGGCCCGGGCTCCTACACGGGCCTTCGCATCGCCTTGGCGGCGGGGCTCGGGGTGGCCCTGGCCCAGGGGGCCAGGGTCTACGGGGTGAGCTCCCTCCTCGCCGCCTGCTGGCCCTTCTTGGAGGAAGGGGGGCCTCCCCTCACCCCCCTCTTCACCGCCCGAAACCGCCTCTACTACGGGGCCACCTACGCCAAGCGGGAAGGGAAGCCCTTGGTGCTGAGCCCCCCCCGGAAGCTCAAGGCGGAGGAGCTTCCCCAAACGGGCCTCCTCCTGGACCCGCCCCCGGACCCCTGGGCCCTTTACGCCCTACAACCCTTCGCCCAAGAAGGGGTGGAGCCCCTCTACCTCTAGTCCGCCGCCACCCCCGGAAGGCGGGGAACCCGGTAGACGTAGCTGGGAAGGGGTTCTTGGAAGGGGGCTCCCCGGAGCCTTTCGGCCATGAGGACCAGGTTCTCTCCGGCGATGCGGGCGTCCTCCACCAGCTCGGGGTTTTCCTTGAAGGAGGTAATCCCCCGCCGGTGGGCGTAAACCAGCCCCAAGGGGGCGAGGACGAAGCCCATGTAGGAAAGGGGCAGGAGCATCTGGCTCAAGGCCTGGCTCGCCCCCTCCTCCTCGGCCACGGCCAAAAGGGCCATGGGCTTGCCCAGGTTCAAGAGCCCCTGGTTCTCCATGGAGGTCATCCGCTCCAGGAGGGCCTTCATCCGGGCGGAAACGCTAAACCAGTACACGGGGGTGGCGAAGACCACGGCGTCGGCGTTCAGGATCCGCTCCGCCACCTTGCCAAACCCGTCCCAAGGCCCCTGCACGCAGGTTTCGGGGCCGCAGGAGGAAGGGTCTTGGGAGTAGTTCCCCACGCACAAGGGGAAAGGGTGCTTCACCAAATCCAGGCGCTCCGTGGTGGCTCCCTTGCGCCTGGCCGCCTCCAAAACCTCGTCCAGAAGCTCCGCCGTAAACCCGTCCGTCCGTGCCGATGCGTTGACGCCGAGCACGCGTAAACCCATAAATATCACCCAAGCACTAAACCTCCTTTAGTATAGCAGGCGCATTTAAGGGCGGAAGGTCCCCGCCACAAACTCCCCCATCCCCCGGGCCCGCACGGGGTAGCCCTTTAGCCTCCCCTCCCCCGCCACGGGGCCTTCCCAGTAGGCCACCCGGGTGGTGCGGGAGAGGATCTCCCCTTCCCGGAAGAGGGGGCGTAGGGTGAGGTCCAAATCCGCGCCCTCGAGGCGCCAAGAAAGGGTGTAGACACGGCCCGAGGGGCTTTTCCAGGCCTCCAGGGGCACGAAGGCGAGGTCCAGCGCCTCCACCCGCCCCAAGGGATCCACCCGGCTTCCCAGAACCTGGACCACCCGGCCCCGGGCGTCCTTCACCTGGTAGGCCATGAGCTCGGAGCCGTCCGAGAGGTGGAGGCCGAACCAGTCCCAGGTGGCCTCGAGGCCGGCAAACTGCTCCCCCCACTGGTGGTCCAGCCAGGCTTCCCCAACCACCTCCTCCCCCAAGACCCTCCCCCAGGCCCGGGCCCGGGTGTAGGACTGGTAGTACATCCGCCCCGTCGCCTCCGTGCCCGAGTAGCCCGGGGGGTGAACCACGGGGGGCTTTTCCGGGAGGAGGAAAAGGGCCAAGGGACCCGCCTGGAGGGCAAAGCCTTCCCCCTCCCGCCCAAAGCGCCAGTCCCCCACCCAAAGCCGCGGCCCCGGCTCCGCCCGGCCCCGGGGGGCCAGGAGGTCCCGGTCGGAAACCTCTAAAAAGCGCCTTTCCCCCGTGCGCAGGTCCGTGAGGGCCAGGTGGGCGGCGTGGAAGGGGCCGAAGAGGCTTCCCGGAAGGCCCAGGATGCGGTAGGCAGGCGGGGGGTAAGCCTTGAAGAAGGCGAAGTGGAAGGCGTAGGGCCCGGCGAAGCCCGAGGCGTACCACCACTCCAAGGGAGCGGGCTTGGGGTCCCAGTCCCCGGGGTCGGGAAGCCGCGCGGGGTCCACCCCCAAAAGAAGGGGGGCGCAGGCGGAAAGGAGAAGGGCTAAGGGAAGTAGCCGCTTCATGGAAGCCTCCCCTTCAGGATACGGGGAAGGCATAGGCCCTTCGTAGCCCGGCCGACAAGGGCCCCTTGGGCTAAGCTGAGCCCATGACCGACACCCACGCCCACCTGGACTTCCTGGAGCCCGAGGAGCTGGAGGAGGTGAAGGCCCACCTGCCCGAGCTCAAAGCGGTCCTCACCCTAGGGGTGGACCCAAGCCGCTGGGAGAAGACCCTGTCCCTGGCCCAGGAAAACGTCTACGCCGCCATCGGCCTCCACCCCACGAGCGCCCACCTCTTCTCCCCCGAGGTGGAGGAGGCGCTCCTCCACTATGCGGGCCACGGCCGGGTGAAGGCCATCGGGGAGACGGGCTTGGACTACTACTGGACCCCCGAGACCAAGGCCGCCCAGCTTAGGGCCCTGGACTTCCAGGCGGCCTTGGCGGAAGAAAGGGGGCTTCCCTTGGTCCTCCACGTGCGGAGCAAGGACGCTAGCGCCGAGGAGGACCTCGCCGCCTGGCTTCTCCTCCACCGCCCCAAGCGGGCCGTCCTCCACGCCTTCGGGGGGCACCCGGCTTTGGAGCGGGCGGGCCTCGAGGCGGGGGCTTACTTCAGCTTCGCCGGCCCCCTCACCTACAAGAAGAACGAGGCCCTCCGGGAGGCGGCGAAGCGCCTGCCCAAGGACCGCCTCCTGGTGGAAACCGACACCCCCTTCCTCCCCCCCGAGCCCCACCGGGGCAGGCGCAACCGCCCCCACTACGTGCGCCACACCCTGGCCAAGTTGGCGGAGGTCCTGGGGATGGGCCTAAAGGAGGCGGAGGCCCTCACGGACCAAAACGCCCAGGTATGCTTTGGGTGGTGATGCGAAGGCTTCTCTTTACCCTGGTTTTTCTCCTCCTCACCGCCCTGGCGGCCCCCCGGCTGGTGGTGGAGCCCGAGGACGGGGTGGCGCCCCTTTTGGACCTCATCCGCACCGCCAAGGCGGAGATCCTGGTCAAGGCCTACCTCTGGACCCCAAGCCGCATGGACGTGGTGGAGGCCCTGGGGGAGGCGGTGGCCCGGGGGGTCAAGGTGAGGGTCCTCCTGGAGCGGGAGCCCTCAGGGGGGCGGGTGGACCTCACCGTCTACCAGGCCCTGAAGGAACGGGGGGTGGAGGTGCGCCTCACCACCCCCTTCCGCTTCGTCTTCGTCCACGAGAAGAGCCTGGTGGTGGACCGGAAGTGGGCCTGGGTGGGGACCATGAACTTCACCGGGAGCTCCTTCAGCGCCAACCGGGAGTACGCCCTCATCCTGGACGACCCCAAAGAGGTGGCGGAGGTGGCCCGGGTCTTTGAGGCGGACTGGAAGGGGGAGCGCCTGGACCTCTCCCGGCCCCTCCTCGTCTGGGCCCCAAGCCGCGTCCTGGGCGGGGTCAAGGAGGGAAACGCCCGCGAGGTTCTCCTTGCCCTCATCCAAGGGGCCAAGCGCGAGCTTTTCCTGGAGCACCAGGCCATGGCGGACCCGGAGGTGCTGGCGGCCCTGCGGGCGGCCTTGGCCCGGGGGGTTAGGGTGCGCCTGGTGGGAAGCCCCGCCGAGCCCGGGGACACCTACTTCCTGGCGGGGGCGGAGGCGCTAAGGGAGGCGGGGGCCGAGGTGCGCTTCCTCCCCGACCCCTACGTCCACGCCAAGGTGCTGGTGCAAGACGGGGAAGTAGCCCTTTTGGGAAGCATCAACCTGAGCGCCAACTCCTTAAACGCCAACCGCGAGCTCGCCGTGCGCCTTTCCCGCAAGGAGGCCCCCGAGGCCTTCGCCCGCCTCCTGGCGGTGATGGAAAAGGACTTCCAAGCGGGGCTAAGGGAAAACCCCTTCGCCCTGCCCGAGGTGGAAGGGACCATCCCCTGGCAGGAGGCCCCCCGGTATTTCGGCCGGGTGGCCCGGGTGGAAGGGGTGATCCAGCGGGTGGAGGACCGGGGCACCGTGGCCTTCCTCCACTTCGGCACGGGGGAAAGCGACCTGCGCCTGGTGGTCTTCCCGCGAAGCTACAGCCTTTTCCAACAGCCCTTCCCCCAAAGCTACCTGGGCAAGAAGGTGCGGGCCAAGGGGCGCATCGTCCTTTACGCCGGCTACTACGAAATCGTCCTGGAAGGCCCCGAGGCCCTCGAGGTCCTGGATGGAAGCCCTTAAGGCCTTGGGCTACGAGGTGAGCCCCATTGAAGGGGGGTGGTACGCGGAGAAGCGCAGAGGCGGCGTGGTCTACCAGGTCTTCTACGGGGAAGGAGGGGACTTAAGGCTTCGCCGGCGGCGCTTCCTCAAGGAGGAGGCGGGCCCCAAGACCCTGGCCGGTGTGGCGGGGGAGTGGGCGGCCCGCTGGGAGGTGGAGGAAAACTTCTTCGCCGTGGCAGGGCCCGGGGCGCTTCCCGAGCTCGTCCTGGCCTTTGAGCGGCTTGACCTCCCCCAGGAAAGCCCCTAAACTTAGGCGCAACATGCGCCCGCGCTTTCTCAACAACGGCTAGCTGGGGGGCGGCGCACCCGGCCCCCCCGGTCCCCATGGCCGGGGGGGCCAACGCTTAGGGAGGGAAGCATGCGCGTACTGGTGAAAGACCTAAAGGAGCACGTGGGCGAAGAGGTGGAGCTTTTGGGCTTCCTCCACTGGCGGCGGGACCTGGGGAAGGTGCAGTTCCTCCTCCTCCGGGACCGAAGCGGGGTGGTGCAGGTGGTCACGGGGGGCAGGAAACTTCCCCTTCCCGAGTCCGCCCTCCGGGTGCGGGGGGTGGTGGTCTTAAGCCCCAAGGCCCCGGGGGGCCTCGAGGTCCAGGCCCGGGACCTCGAGGTCCTCTCCCCCGCCCTGGAACCCACCCCGGTGGAGATCCCCAAAGAGGAGTGGCGGGCCCACCCCGACACCCTCCTGGAATACCGCTACGTGACCCTAAGGGGGGAAAAAGCCCGCGCCCCCCTCAAGGTCCAGGCCGCCTTGGTGCGGGGCTTCCGCCGCTACTTGGACCGGCAGGACTTCACGGAGATCTTCACCCCCAAGGTGGTGCGGGCCGGGGCGGAAGGGGGCTCGGGGCTCTTCGGCGTGGACTACTTTGAACACCGGGCGTACCTGGCCCAGTCCCCCCAGCTCTACAAGCAGATCATGGTGGGGGTGTTTGAGCGGGTCTACGAGGTGGCCCCGGTGTGGCGCATGGAGGAGCACAACACGAGCCGCCACCTGAACGAGTACCTCTCCTTGGACGTGGAGATGGGCTTCATCGCCGGGGAAGAGGACCTCATGCGCCTGGAGGAGGAACTCCTTCAGGAAATGCTGGAGGAGGCCCTCACCAGCGCGGGGAACGAGATACGGCTCCTCGAGGCCGAGTGGCCCTCCTTCCCAAAGGACATCCCCCGCCTGACCCTGGCGGAGGCCCGCCGCCTCCTCAAGGAGGAGCTCGGCTACCCCGCCGGCCAGGACCTCTCCGAGGAGGCGGAGCGCCTCCTGGGCCAGTACGCCAAGGAGCGTTGGGGCACGGACTGGCTCTTCCTCACCCGCTACCCCAAGGCGGTGCGCCCCTTTTACACCTACCCCGAGCCCGACGGCACCACCCGGAGCTTTGACCTCCTCTTCCGCGGCCTGGAGATCACCTCGGGAGGCCAGCGCATCCACCGCCACGAGGAGCTCTTGCGAAGCCTAGCGGAAAAGGGCATGGACCCCGAGGGCTTCCGGGGCTACCTGGAGGTCTTCAAGTACGGCATGCCCCCCCACGGGGGCTTCGCCATCGGGGCGGAAAGGCTCACGCAAAAGCTCCTGGGCCTGCCCAACGTGCGCTACGCCCGGGCCTTCCCCCGGGACCGCCACCGGCTCACCCCCTAAAAAAGCGGGGAGCTAGGCTCCCCGCTTTCTCCCCACCCTAGAAGCGGTCAAAGAGGATTTCCCGCTTCACCTCCTCAATGAGCTGGGTGACGGGGATCTCCCGCGGACAAGCCTCGGTGCAGTTGTAGGCCGTGCGGCACCGCCACACCCCGCTTCCCGAGCCCAAAGCCTTAAAGCGCTCCCGCTTCCCCCGGTCGCGGGAGTCAAAGATGAAGCGGTGGGCCTGGACGATGGCCGCCGGGCCCAAGTAGGTGCCGTTCACCCAGAAGACGGGGCAGCTGGTGGTGCAGCTGGCACAGAGGATGCACTTGGTGCCCTGGTCAAAGCGCTCCCGTTCCTCGGGGGACTGGAGGCGCTCCCTTTGGGGCGGGGGCTCCTCGTTGATGAGGAAGGGCTTCACCGCCCGATAGGCGGCGAAGAAGGGTTCCATGTCCACGATGAGGTCCTTCTCCACCGGCAGCCCCCGGATGGGCTCCACGGTGATGACGCTGCCCAGGTCCTTCACCAGGGTTTTGCAGGCCAGGCGGTTCCGGCCGTTGATGAGCATGGCGTCGGAGCCGCAGATGCCGTGGCCGCAGCTGCGGCGGAAGGCCAGGGTGCCGTCCTGGTCCCACTTGACCTTGTGCAAGAGGTCCAAGACCCTATCCCAAGGCTCGGCCTCCACCTGGTAGGTCTGCCAGCGGGGCTTTTGGTCCTTAGCGGGGTCAAAGCGGAGGATCTTCAGGGTGACCTGCATGGGCGCCTCCTAGTAGGTGCGGGCCTTGGGCTCAAAGCGGCCCAGAACCACGGGCTTGTAGCGGAAGGCCACCTTACCGTCCGCCACCTTGTAGGCCAGGGTGTGCTTGAGCCAGTTCTGGTCGTCCCGCTCGGGGTAGTCCTCCCGGGCGTGGGCCCCGCGGGACTCCGTGCGGTTGAGGGCGGAGTGGACCAAGGCCTCGGAGACCTCCAGGAGGTACCCAAGCTCCAAGGCCTCCACCAGCTCGGTGTTGTAGGCGTCCCCCTTGTCGTCAATGGAGATCCGCTGATAGCGGTCCATGAGCTCCTTGAGGATCTCCACCTGCTTTTGCAAAAGCTCCCCGGTGCGGAAGACGGAGGCGTGGTCCATCATGGACTGCTGTAGCTCGGCCCTAAGGACCGCCACCTTCTCCTTGCCCGTGGAGTTCTTGATGCGCTCAATGCGCTCCCGGCTTGGGCCCAGGTGCTCCTCGGTGAGCTCGTGGTAGTCGGCGTCCTTGGCGAAGCGGGCGGCGTGGATCCCCGCCCGGCGGCCGAAGACCACCAGGTCCCCCAAGGAGTTGGTGCCCAGGCGGTTTGCCCCGTGCAGGCTCACGCAGGCCGCCTCCCCGGCGGCGTAGAGCCCGGGAACCACGGTGTTCTTCTCGTCCTGGATCACCTGGCCCCAAAGCGTGGTGGGGATCCCCCCCATGGCGTAGTGGGCCGTGGGCATCACCGGCACTGGCTCCTTCAAGGGGTCCACCCCCAGGTAGATGCGGCTGAACTCGGTGATGTCGGGCAGCTTTTTCTCAATGACCTCGGGGGGCAGGTGGGTGAGGTCCAGGAGGACGTGGTCCTTCTTGGGACCCACCCCGCGCCCCTCCCGCACCTCCAGGTACATGGCCCGAGAGACCATGTCCCGGGGGGCCAGGTCCTTGATGGTGGGGGCGTAGCGCTCCATGAAGCGCTCGCCCAGGGCGTTGCGCAAAATCCCCCCCTCGCCCCGGGCCCCCTCGGTGAGGAGGATGCCCAAGGGGTAAAGCCCCGTGGGGTGGAACTGGTAGAACTCCATGTCCTCCAGGGGCAGGCCCTTGCGGTAGAGGATGGCCTGCAGGTCCCCCGTGAGGGTGTAGGCGTTGGAGGTCACCTTGTAGATGCGGCCAAACCCCCCGGAGGCGATGACGATGGCCTTGGCCTGGAAGAGGTGCAGCTCCCCCGTGGCCAGCTCCAAGGCCACCAAGCCTTTGGCCACCCCGTCCTCGAGGATCACGTCGGTGACATGGAACTCGTTATAGAAGGTGATGTTGTGCTTGACGCACTGCTGGTAGAGGGTCTGGAGGATCATGTGCCCGGTGCGGTCGGCGGCGTGGGCCGCCCGGTGCACCGGGGCCTTGCCCCAGTCCTTGGTGTGCCCGCCGAAGCGGCGCTGGGCGATCTTGCCGTTGGGGAGGCGGTCAAAGGGAAGGCCCATGTGCTCCAGCTCAATCACCGCCTCAATGACCTCCTTGGCGAAGACCTCGGCGGCGTCCTGGTCGGTGAGGTAGTCCCCCCCCTTGACCGTGTCAAACATGTGCCATTCCCAGTGGTCCTCCTCCACGTTGCCCAGCGCCGCACCTATCCCCCCTTGGGCCGCCCCGGTGTGGCTCCGGGTGGGATAGAGCTTGCTGACCACCGCCACGTCGGCGCCTTCCCTGGCCGCATAAAGGGCGGTGGCGAGGCCCGCCCCGCCCGCCCCCACCACGATGACCTCGTGTCTGTGCGCCATACTACTTCACCCCAAAGTCGTGGTTGAACAGGCTCAGGCTCCCCAGGAAGAAGAGGAAAGCGATGAGGCCGTAGAGCACCACCTTGGTCCAAAAGCGCTTGGCCGGGTGGCGGATCCAGTCGTCCAGCACGTAGCGAAGCCCGTTGCCCCCGTGCAGGAGGGCCAGGGCCAGGATGAGCCAGTCGTAGATTTTCCAGGTGGTCTGGGAAAGTCTCTTGGCCACGTAGTCGTAGTTGATGCTGTTGAGATCCGTCATCACGGCGTTCATCCACATGTGGCCGATGAGCAAGAAGACCAAGACCACCCCAGAGATGCGCATGAAGACCCACCAGTAAAGCTCCAGGTTGGTGCTGGCCTCGAGCCGGGCCTCTTGGTAGCGCTTGGACTTAATCGCCATGGCTCCCTCCCAGGATGCCGCCGCCAATCTTCACCAAGAAGGGCAGGTAGAAGAGGACAAAAAGCACCCACACGGCGTACCAAAGTTGCCGCTGGTAGCGCACCCCCCAGGCGGTGAAGTCCATGAGGATGATCCGAAGCCCGTTGAAGCCGTGGTAGAGCACCCCGGCGATGAGGAACAAAAGCCCCACCTGGAACACGGGCTGATGGTAGAACTTCATGAGGGCGTTGGACACCTCCGGCCCCCACATGGCGCTGGCGATGTCGGCCACATGGAGCATGAGGAAGACCAGGATGCCCAGGCCCGAGATCCGGTGCAGGTAAAACGCCCACTGCCCTTCTCTTCCCCTGTACATGGCACCTCCTTGCCGGGGTTATCATACACCCTCCTCCTCGCCCGTTGCGTCGGGAAGGGCACACTCCCCCCTCAATACCCCTATCCCGTATAAAAGGCTTGAGCTGAGGGCATCTCCCCCCAAGCCCCCTGGACCAAGAAGCCCCGGCGGTATCCCCCGGGGGCAATCCGGGGTTTTTCCGCCAGGGAACGAGGTATTGACAGGGGGGGGAGGGGGGGGCATAATGGGGGGCGTGCCGCGGGGAATACCCCGGGGGGCACGGGAAGGAGGTGGTCATGGTGGAACTCTTCGGATTCGGTCCGCATCTCATGGTGGACGGGTACGACGCCAACCCCGCCAAGCTCCGGGACGCCAAGCTGGTGCGCCGCGTTCTGGACGAGCTCCCCGAGGAAATGGAGATGACCAAGGTGCTTCCCCCCTTCGTCTACAGCTACGGGCCCAACGGGGAAGAAGGGGTGACGGGGGTGGTGATCATCGCCGAAAGCCACATCGCCATCCACACCTTCCCCAAGAAACGCTTCCTCTCCATTGACATCTTCTCCTGCAAGGCCTTTGACATGGCCAAGGCCCTGACGAAGCTGGCCGAGGTCTTTGAGATCGGGCGCTACGAGACCTACATGATCCACCGGGGCAAGGAGTTCCCCAAGGACCCCGAGTTGGCCCGAAAGATCGTCCTGGGCGAGCGGGAGTACCTGGAAGCCCGCATGGGCTAGCAGGCCCACCCCCCTTCCCCGGGCGCGCCCGGGGTTTTCATTTTGCGCTCATCCTTTCTGCCTAGCCTTGATAAAGGAGGCTTAGGTATGGCGCGCAAACTGCTTCCCTTGGCGGTCATCCTCTTGGGTCTGGCCCTGGCCCAAGGTTTCCGGGGCCTTTCCCTGGGCACCCCTTACCCCGAGATGGGGGTGCAGCCCGGGGAGAGCGTGAACCTGACCCTCACCCTGAAAAACCACGGCCTGCCCCCGGGGGTGGTGCGGCTCTCCCTGGCGGAGGTGCCCCCAGGCTGGCAGGCGAGCCTCATCGGAGGCGGGCGGTTGGTGCGGGCCGTCTACCTAGCCCCCGATGGGGAGGCCACCTTGACCCTCCGCCTCCAGCCCCCCAAGGAGGTGAAGACGGGCACCTACCGCTTCCTGGTCCGGGCCGAGGGGCTGGGCCAGACGGCGAGCCTGCCCATCGCCTTGGTGGTGGGCCAGGGGCTGCCGCAACGGCTTAGCCTCGAGGCCGAACTCCCCGTGCTCAAAGGCCCCCCCACCAGCTCCTTCCGCTACCGGGTGACCCTCAAAAACGAGTCCGACCGGGACCTTTTGGTCTCCCTGGAGTACGAGGCTCCCAAGGGCTTCCAGGTGACCTTCACCCCCGCCTTCGCCAGCCAGCAGGTCACGAGCCTCCCCATCAAGGCGGGGGAAAGCAAGGACCTGGACGTGGAGGTTTCCCTGCCCAAGGATACCAAGGCGGACACCTACGGCCTCACCCTGCGGGCGGTGGCGGGGGAGGCCAAGGCGGAGCTCGCCCTCACCCTGGAGGTCACGGGGCGGCCCGAGGTGCGCTTCACCACCAAGGAAGGAAGGCTTTCCGGCCAGGTGGTGGCGGGCCGGGAGAACCCGGTGAAGCTCCTGGTGAAAAACGAGGGGAGCGCCCCCGCCAAGAACCTCTCCTTCAGCGCCATGGAGCCCTCGGGCTGGGAGGTGAAGTTTGAGCCGGACAAGCTAGAAGCCCTGAACCCCGGCCAGGAACAGGAGGTGACCGCTCGCATCAAGCCCACCCCCAAGGCGGTCACCGGGGACTACATGGTGACGCTTTCCCTCTCGGGGGACGAGGGGGTTTCCGCAAGTCTGGACTACCGGGCCACCGTGGTCCGCTCCAGCCTCTGGGGCCTGGTGGGGGTGGGGATCATGGCGGTGGCCCTACTGGTCCTGGGCTTCGCCGTGAACCGCTTCGGCCGGAGGTAGCATGACGGTCATCCAAACCCGCGGCCTCACCAAGCGCTACGGTCGGGTGGTGGCCGTGGAGAACCTGAACCTGGAGGTGGCGGAAGGGGAGGTCTTCGGCCTCCTTGGCCCCAACGGCTCGGGCAAAACCACCACCATCCTCATGCTCCTGGGCCTCACCGAGCCCACCGCGGGGGAGGCCCGGGTCCTGGGCCTGGACCCCATGCGGGAGCCCCTAAAGGTGAAGGCCAAGGTGGGCTACCTCCCCGACCAGGTGGGCTTCTACGGGGAGCTCACCGCCTGGGAGAACCTGCGCTACACCACAAGGCTTTTGGGCCTTCCCGAGGCCGAGGCCAAGGCCCGCATTGAGGAGGTTCTAAAGCGCATGGGGCTTTGGGAGGTCAAAGACCGCCGGGTTTCCGCCTTCAGCCGGGGCATGCGGCAGCGCCTGGGCCTGGCGGAGGTCCTCCTCAAAAGGCCCAGAGTGGCCATCCTGGACGAGCCCACCCTGGGCCTGGACCCCGAGGCCGCCCGGGAGTTCTTGGCCCTCATCAAGGGCCTGAAGCAGGAGGGCATCACCGTGCTCCTTTCCAGCCACCTCCTGCACCAGGTGCAGGAGATCTGCGACCGGGTGGGGCTTTTCCACAAGGGAAGGCTCGCCCTCCTGGGCACCGTGGAGGAGCTGGCCCAACGGGTGCTGGGGGGCGGGTACGAGATCCTGGTGGAGGCGAGCCCGGGCCTCGCCCAGGCCTTCGCCGCCCTGGACGGGGTGGCCAAGGTGGAGGCGGAAGAGGGGCGCTACCGCATCCTCGCCACCCGCGACCTCAGGCCCGAGCTGGCCCGCATCGCCGTGACCCAAGGTAGCCTCTACGGCCTCTCCTTACGCAAGCCCAGCCTGGACGAAGTCTACGCCCACTACTTCCAGGAGGTGGCCCATGCGGCGTGAAGGTTCCCCGTGGACCGGGCTTTGGGCCGTCTTCTTCAAGGAGATGGCCGACCACCTCTCGGGGCTCAGGATGCGGATCCTGGAGGCCCTCATCCTCCTTTCCGCCCTGGCCGCCCTGTACACGGGCACCCAGACCCTGCGGCAGACCGTGGGGGAGGACCCCTACCTCTACCTCAAGCTTCTCACCACCGCCCAGGACCCCCTGCCCTCCTTCGTGGGCTTCCTCTCCTTCTTTGTTCCCCTGGCGGCCATCGCCCTGGCCTTTGACGCCGTGAACGGGGAGTACGCCCGGGGCACGCTTTCCCGCATCCTCTCCCAGCCCATCTACCGCGACGCCCTCCTCTTCGGCAAGTTCCTGGCGGGGCTCGGCACCTTGGCGGTCCTCCTCCTCGCCCTCTTCCTCCTGGTGGTGGGCCTTGGGCTTTTCACCCTGGGCGTGCCCCCCGAGGCGGAGGAGATGGCCCGGGCCTTCTTCTTCCTCCTGGCCACTCTGGCCTACGCCGGGTTCTGGCTCGCCTTGGGCCTTCTCTTCTCGGTGCTTTTCCGCCAGCCCGCCACCGCTGCCCTGGCCGCCATCGGGGTCTGGCTCTTCTTCGCCGTCTTCTTCCCCATCCTCACCGACCTGGCGGCGAGCGCCCTCCTCCTCCAGGCCGACCCCTTTGACCCAGAAAGCCAGCTGAGGCAGGCCAACCTGGCCCTCTGGATCTCCCGGCTTTCCCCCAACACCCTCTACGCCGAAACCCTCACCGCCGTCCTAAACCCGGCGGTGCGCTCCCTGGGGCCCATCCTCATCACCCAACTGGAAGGGGCGGTGCTCGGGACCCCCTTGCCCCTGGGGCAGAGCCTTCTCCTAGTGTGGCCCCAGCTCACCGGGCTTTTCGCCCTGGTCATCCTCCTCTTCACCCTGGCCTACGTGGCCTTCCAGCGGCAGGAGGTGCGGGCCTAAAAAGGGCCGCGGGCGCGCCCACGGCCCTTACTCCTCCAGCCATTCCGTGGCGTAGGCGCTGGTCTTGGGGATGACGCAGAGGAACTCCACGGGCTCCTCCCCCTCGTTCACGTAGGCGTGCGGGGTGTCGGGGGGAATGTAGACCGCCTGGCCGGCGGAAACCTCCCGCACCTCGTTCCCCAAAAAGACCTTCATGCGCCCGGAAAGCACGTACTGCTCGTGCTCAATGGTGGGGTGCTTGTGCTTGGGGATCCGCCCCCCGGGGAGGAGGGTGAACTTGCGGGTGATGAAGTGGGGCGCCCCGTCCTCGGGGCCGATGAGGACCTGGATGAAGGCCTTCTCCCCCCGCTCCACGGGGCGGGCCTCCACGCTGGCCGCCTGCTTGACCACGGGCTTCATGCCGCCCATTGTAGCAAAAGGCCCTCCACTTCCTCGTCCGTGACCTCGCTGAAGTCCAGGTAGTAGGCCCCCACGGCGGCGAAGTCGGGGGGGGCGGAAAGGGCCACCACCTCCGCCCGCTCCTTCAGCTTTTCCACCGCTTCCGGGCTCGCCACGGGCACCGCCACCACCACGCGCCTCGGGCCCTCCGCCAAGATCACGGAAAGGGCCGCCTCCATGCTGGCCCCCGTGGCGATGCCGTCGTCCACCAACACCACGTCCCTCCCGGCCAGGGGCACCTTGGGACGCACCTTGCGGTAGCGTTCCGCCCGCTTGCGGATCACGTCCTTTTGCCGGGCCGCCTCCCGTTCCAAATAGCTTTGGTCGGCGAACTGCAAGGCGTAGGGGCGGAGGATGAGCTCCCCCCTTTCCCCCACCGCCCCCAAGGCGAACTCGGGGTTGCCGGGCGCCCCCACCTTGCGCACCAAGACCACGTCCAGCTCGCCCCCCAGGCGCCGGGCCACCTCGTCCGCCACCACCACCCCGCCCCGGGGTATGCCCAAAACCACGGGACGCTCCAAGCCCAAGGGTTGTAAGGCCTCGGCCAAGAGGGCTCCGGCGTGCCGGCGGTCACGGAAGCGCATAGGAAACCTCCGCCATCCATGCTACACCAGCCCCTGGTCTTGAACGCGGTATAAAGTGTTTGGTAGCCTGAAGGGCAAAGGAGGGTAGCATGTCCGAAGTCGGCACCAAGCCTTGGTTGGCCCATTACGACCCCGGTGTACCGGCGGAGATAGACGTCCCCCCCATTCCCCTTTGGCGCTTTTTGGAGGAGAGCGCCAAGCGCTTTCCCCAAAACGTGGCCCTGGAGTTTTTGGGGAAAACCCTGACCTACGGGGAAACCTGGGACCTCGCCCGCCGCTTCGCCCAAGGGCTTAAGGACCTCGGGGTGAAACCCGGGGAGCGGGTGGCCATCATGCTCCCCAACTCCCCCCAGTTCGTCCTGGCCTTCTTCGGCACCCTCCTGGCGGGGGGCGTGGGGGTGAACGTGAACCCCCTGTACACCCCAAGGGAACTCAGGCACCAGCTATCCGACGCCGGGGCGGAAACCTTGGTGGTCCTGGACCACCTCCTCCCCCGCTTCCTCGAGGTGGAAGGGGAAACCCCGGTGAAGCGGGTGGTGGTCACCGGGATCAAGGACTTCCTGCCCTTCCCCAAAAACCTCCTCTACCCCCTAAAGGCCAGAAGGGACAAGCTTCCCCTGGGCTTCCCCAAGCGGGAAGGGTTTCACGCCTTCCTGGACCTCCTCAAGCGCCCCCCCGCCGCACCCCACGTGGCCGACCCCGAGGACCTGGCCCTTCTGCAGTACACGGGCGGCACCACGGGGATCTCCAAGGGGGCCATGCTGACCCACCGCAACCTGGTGGCCAACGTGCTCCAGATTGACGCCTGGGACCCCACCTCCCGGGAGCTTTTGGGCAAAGGGGTGATGCTGGGGGCCCTTCCCTTCTTCCACGTCTACGGCATGACCGTGGCCATGAACTACGGGCTCTTTTCCGGCTACAAGATCGTCCTTTTGCCCCGCCCGGAGATCGGCCCCATCGTGGAGGCCATAGAGAAGCACGGCGTCACCCACTTCCCCGGGGTCCCCACCCTGTACGTGGCCTTCAACAACTTCCCCGGGATTGAGAAGCGCAACGTCAAGAGCATCCGCATCTGCCTCTCGGGGGCGGCCCCCTTGCCGGTGGAGGTGGCCAAACGCTTTGAGGAGATCACCGGGGCCCGGCTCATTGAGGGCTACGGCCTCTCCGAGGCCAGCCCCGTGACCCACTCCAACCCGGTGGAGGGGGTGGTGAAGAAGGGCTCCATCGGCATGCCCCTCCCCAGCGTGGAGGCCAAGGTGGTGGACGAGGAGGGGCGGGAGGTGCCCCCGGGCGAGGTGGGCGAGCTCATCGTCAAGGGCCCC